>MUCK01000008.1 GCA_002816705.1 SAR202 cluster bacterium Casp-Chloro-G4 | reverse complement strand
GTTACGCTGGGCAAACGCATCCTCCGGGCGGAAACGGCAGGCGTGGTAGCGGCAGCGGCGGTCCTGTACGAGATGGGCGAGCTTGGCGGCTAGGGAAGGGTGCAACCCGAGGTACATGTCGTTAGACTGGACACTTATGGAAGGCCATTGGCCCTCACAACAACATTGCTGGGCCGAAAGTCGATTGCCTAACCAGCCAAGAAGACCTGCAAGAACCCATAACTAGAGTAGATGAAGAACAGGGCCAGCCCTAGAAGAAACACTCCGCAGACGCCGTTAAGCCACTGGTACACCCGTCCTTTCATTATGCGCCTGCCGGAGGCCACCGCCGTAGCCACAAACGTGTACCAGACGAAGTCCGACATGATGTGTCCCGTATAAAATGAGGCCACGCCTGCCACGCCTGAACCCGAGGCCCATACTATGTAACCCAGGCCGATGGTGATCCACCACAGGCTCCAGTACGGGTTAGACAGGCTTACCAGCGCACCGCCTAACACCGACTTGGCGTATCCCAAAGAGGGCGTTGCCCGCAATATGGTATCGTCGCCCTTGGGCAGTACGTATGACGCTGGACGTCGCACCATGCCGTAACCCATCCACAAGAGAAACAGACCACCGACTAACGAGATGGCGAAACTAAACAGGCTACGCTCCAGGAACTGGGCCAAGCCTACTGCCAGCCCAATCACCACTAGCAACTCCAATACGGCGTGGCCCAAGGAAACCAGCGGCCCGGCGATGAATCCCTGTGTGATCGATTGTCGGATGCTCAGTACCAGAAGTGGACCCGGCATGATGGCCCCGGAGAAGCCTACGGCGAAGGAGGTAAGAAATATTGCGGGTATCTCGGCCATATGCCTGGCCTATTCGGGTCTGGGGGAGCGTTCCATAAGATTGGTGATAGCAACCTCTATCGGCACACCCTCGAACAGCACGCTGTACATAGCCTGAGTTATAGGCATCTCTACCCCAAGCTGCCTGGACAGCGCCATTGCGGCGGCAGTAGTGTTCACGCCCTCCGCGACGTTGACCATGGACTTGCGAATCTCAGCCAAGGACTTGCCCTGAGCTAACTGCTCGCCTAACTGATGATTCCTGCTGAGGCGGCTGGAGCATGTGGCCACCAAGTCTCCCAGGCCTGCCAATCCAGCCAGCGTCAGGGGGTTTGCGCCAGCGGCAGCGGCAAGACGACCTGTCTCCGCGAGACCACGCGTCATGAAGGCTGCTTTGGCATTGTCCCCAAGCCCCTTACCGTCGCAAATGCCTGCACCCAGCGCGATGATGTTCTTAAGCGCCCCGCCAAACTCTACGCCCACTATATCGTCGTTCGTATAAACGCGCAGTTTAGGTGGGGAGTTAATAATCTCCTGAGCTTTCATTGCGGCGTCTGGATTCTGCGACGCAATGACAGTAGACGACGGCTTTCCTTGCACTATTTCCCCGGCGAGATTTGGCCCAGATAGCACACAAATGTTAACCCTCATGTCGCGGGGTAGCTCCTCAACGAGCACCTGACTCATCCGCAGACCGGTGGATATCTCCAGTCCCTTGGTAGCGCTGACGACCAGAGCATCTTTATCGAAAGCTGACGCGACACGCCGTATGTTGTCCCTGAAGGTACTGGAAGGCACTGCGATCAGAACCAGATCTGCCTGAGAGAATGCTTCTTCTGATAAGTAGGTAACGATGAGGTTCGGTGGGAATTTAACGCCTGGAAGGAATCGCTTGTTCTCGCCGTCTTCCCTAAGGACATCCGCCTCTTCGGGCGTACGGGTCCAAAGCATCACCGAGTTGTCGCCCTCGGCCAGCAGGGTAGCCAGAGTCGTGCCCCAGCTAGTGGTACCGACTACGCCGACTTTGGCCATCGAAAGCCTTTGCGTCCTTCTTTACCGTTCACTGGCTCATCAAGCTGAGAGTCCACTTTCTGGCCGATCTTGCGTTCTTCGCCCTTCACCAGCCGTATGATGTTGTCCCAGTGGCGTACCACAACTATAAGGCCGCCGAATACGCTATACCAGACGTAATCGAAGGGCGCGAGACCAATCACGACCAGCACGGCCAAGGCCGTAACCCCAGCTATGGTGCCCAGAATGGACCCCAGTGAGACCCAACGGGTTGTGGCGATTGTAATAATGCCGACAAGCGCCGCCAGAAGACCCGCCCAGGGCGACAGTATGAGCAAACCACCAAGACCTGCGGCAGTGCCTCTACCGCCTCGGAAGCCCACGTATACTGGCCAGTTGTGACCAATAAGGGCAGCCACTGCTGCTGCCACCTCCGCCGCTGGTTCATCGAAGAACAATCGGGTGAGCGCCACCGCGGATATGGATTTGCCCATATCCAGCACTAGAGAAAGCGCCGCCGCCTTAACTCCCACAGTACGCAACACGTTGGTCATGCCCGTCTTGCCGCTGCCGTAGTCGCGAACGTCGACCCGCTTGGAAATCCAGCCTATTATCAGGCCAAAGGGTATCGATCCCAACAAGTATCCGATTGGGATCATGACCAGATAGGCCATTAGCGCTCTCCCCTACCCCTGAAGCGCATTCTCAACGGACTGCCTCTAAACTCGTACGCACTCCGGATGGTGTTCTCCAGATACCTGGCGTACGAAAAGTGGACCATCTCGGAGCTGTTGACGTAGAAGGTGAAGCTGGGCGGACTGGTCTTGTCCATTGTCACGCCGTAGATCTTCAACGAATGGCGTCCCGATTGGGTTGGCGGGTGTTCGGCAACGGCGTTCATGACACGACGTTTCAGGTCGTATCGAGGCACGCCCTTGCTCCACTCGACGTATACATCCTTCGCAGTGCCCAGAAGCTCATTTATGCCGGTGCCATCCAGCGCGGAGACGAAACAGATCGGCGCGTAGGTGACAAACCTGAAGCGGTCCCTCACCATCTTCTCGGCCTGTTCCAACGTTAAATCGAGCTCTTTTGCAAGGTCCCATTTGTTAACTGCAAGGATGATTCCCTTGAATTCGTCCAAGATGTACTTGGCGATGTGGGTATCCTGGCTACTGGCAAGTTCTGACGCGTCCATTAGGAGCACGGCCACATCCGCGCGATCAATAGCCCGCATAGAACGCAGCACGCTATATCGCTCGATACCCTGGTCGACGCTGCCTCTTCGACGTATGCCGGCAGTGTCGATCAGCAGTGTGGACCAGTCGTTGTGCACGATCAGCGTATCCAACGTATCCCGGGTGGTACCCGGAATATCGCTAACGATGGCACGCTGCTGGCCGGTAATGGAATTAAGAAGCAGAGATTTCCCGACGTTTGGCCTGCCTACGATGGCCAGCTTCAGGTCGGAATCTGGCTCCGGAAACATAGGCTCCTTCGGGAAGTGCGCGATTACCGCCGCCATCATGTCTTCTATGCCGTAGTTGTGGTACGCGCTTATGGGAATGGGATCGCCCATGCCAAGCTCGTAGAACTCCACCGCATCTGCCTGCCTCCGATCGTTATCAGCCTTGTTGGCAGCCAATACGATAGGCGTATCAGTTCTTCTCAGGGCAGCGGCAGCGTCTACGTCGCCAGGCGTTATGCCCGCGTTGGAATCCACCAGCATGATGATGACATCCGCCTCATCGATGGCCACGTCAATCTGAGCCTTGACCTGTCGCCAAAGGTCGGTTTCGGGGAAAAGGTCCAGGCCGCCGGTGTCCACCAGAATGAAGGGATATCCACCCCACTCCGTTTCCAGCATTATGCGGTCTCGGGTCGTGCCTGCAATGTCCGATACAATGGCCGTAGGTCGACCTATTAGTCGGTTGAATAACGTGGACTTGCCTACGTTGGGCCGTCCCACAATTGCCACCAGGGGCTTAATGCTCGATACCATCAGTGAATTACGCTCTCCGTCTGCATCTATTTCGAAATATTCGAAATGTTAGAAAAAAGTTCGGCCAATATTGCCTTCTGGGCGTGGAGCCGGTTCTCCGCCTGGTCGAACACCACGGACCTGGGATGATCGATCATCCCATCCGATACTTCCTGGCCACGATACGCCGGCATATCGTGCATAAAGACAAAGTCAGACTTGGCCCCTTTAACCAGGCTCTCGTCCACTTTATAGTCCTTGAATATGGGCAGACGTTCAGCCTTCTCGGCTTCATGGCCCATGCTCACCCAGGTGTCCGTGTAGACCACGTCGGCGCCCTCTACCGCTTCAGCAGGGGTTTCAACCCAGTCCACAGACGATTCGTTGACAGCGGCCCTGCGTTTCGCCTCCTCCAACACCGGCGACGGCATCTGGTAATCCTTTGGCGACGCAAGCACGAAGTCTGCGCCCACCGAAGCGCAGGCTAAAGAAAGGCTGCAGGCGACATTATTGCCATCTCCGATGAAGGCCACTCGTAGCCCATCAAAGCTGCCCTTGTGCTCCTGTATAGTCAGCATGTCGGCCATCGCCTGGCATGGGTGCTCCATGTCCGATAGCGCGTTCAAGACGGGAATCGAGGTGTGCTTGGAAAGAATCTCCAGGCTCCGGTGCGAGTAAACCCTGGCTATTATGCCGTCTACCCAACGGTCCAGTACCCTGGCGATGTCTTCCTCCGGCTCACGAGTACCCAGGCCTACGTCGTCCTTGCTCAGATAGACGCACTGGCCACCCATCTGACGTATGCCTACCTCGAAGCTAACGCGGGTTCGTAGGGACGGCTTCTCAAAGAGCAGTGCGAACTGCTTGCCCTCCAATGGACGTGCGGAAACTTCGGCCTTCATAGCCATGGCCTTCTGCACCATCTGTAGCACCTCTTCCGAAGAGAGGTCAGCTACAGATAAGAAGTCCTTCCCCTTCATTCCCGCTCCTTAATTATTATCTTTTGTATGTCCAACACAACCATCCGCGCCCAGCTAAGGAAATTCATGGACGCAATGCCAGACTTGTGTCATATGGCCTCATGTAATATAACAGATTTCCTAGCTAGGAAAGATTTTCCCTAAGACCTGTGCCGTGCCATATCACTCGGAGAGCCGAACTGAGGCTGCCGAGCATTGGCATTACCTTTTCCAAAACATCCCCTTGGCTTTGCCCAAATATAATGAGATTCGCGCTACTGCCCATGGCCCAGGACACTAAGGCATGTGCCGGAATACCTCTCACCAACCGGGGGTTCAGCAGGCCGGGTTCGTTCGCGGCCATAGAAAAATGCCGCATACAGCCTTCGCGTCTTTTCGTGCGTTATAATAATTACGACCCTTATTTAACCAAACTCTAGCAATCGGAGGACTCCTCATGCGAAGGCTAGGAAGCAGCAGTCTTGTACTAGCGGCGATCATTCTCATCATATTGGGACTCATCGTCCAGTCCAATGCCATTACCTGGCTAGTCACCCTCATTCTCAATGTGCTTGGCTATGGGCTAATAATAGTGGGAATCATAGTCGGCGTCATGGGAGTAATGGGCATGCTAAAAAATCGCGACTCTAGTTTCTGATTGACCGGTCGCGGATAGAAAGTGAAGCCGCATATACGTGAGAGGTGGAAATGGGACTGTTATCTAGAATGTCCACAGTCGTCAAAGCCAAGATGAACCGCATCATCGACGACGCGGAGAACCCCAACGAGACGTTGGACTACGCCTACGAGAAGCAACTGGACTCCCTGCGCAAGGTCCGCGAGAACGTAACGAAGATGGTCACGGCCAAAGTTATGCTGCAGAACCAGGCCAGCAAGGTGAAGAACGGCATTGCCGAGATGGATGTCCAGGCCCGTAAGGCCATGGAGATGAATCGGGAGGACCTAGCTCGCCTAGCGCTACAGCGCAAGCAGACGTCCCTCTACGAACTGGAGGGACTGGACAAGCAGATCGACGACATGGAGATGGAGCAGGAAAAGCTGACTCACATGCAGCAACGCCTTCAATCCAAGGTCAACGCCTTCCGAACCAAGAAAGAAGTGATAAAAGCCCAATACAGCGCAGCACAGGCCCAGGTACGCATAGGATCGGCGCTGTCTGGCCTGTCAGAGGAGATGGGCGACATATCTCTTGCTGTTGAGCGAGCCGAGACCAAGACTGAGAAGCTGCAGGCCAGGGCCGGTGCTATCGACGAGCTAGCCGCTTCTGGCGTATTGGACGACTTCACAGACCGCAAAGACCCTATCGGTCGAGAACTGGCACAGCTTACCGCGGCTGCGAATGTAGAGGACGAATTGGCGGCACTACGCTCCAGCCTGCCCTCCGGCGAGAAGCAAGCTCTGACGGGCGGTGAAAGTTAATGATCGTACGCATTATGACCGAGGGCCAGTACGACCTGCCCGGCGCATTCATCGACGAACTCAACAAGATCGACAACGAACTGGTGGAGGTCGTGGCGCAGGAGAACGAGACCGAGTTCGCAACGCTACTCAAGAAGATGCTCGACCTTGTGCGTGAGAACGGCACCGCCGTACCGGACGACGAGATCGTGGAATCGGACCTGATGCTTCCGGAGCCGGACATCACCCTGATCGAAGCCGAGGAAGTCTTCACCGGCGAAGGCATCGTCCCCGGTTAGTTTCATTAACTACCCTATATAAGACTAGGAATAAATAAGAGGGGCTACCGTAATAGTAGCCCCTCTTAGCATTTGCCTTTAGGAAACCCCTCGCCTGGTTGAGATCGTACCGCCCTGAATGCCACTCCCGTCTCGCTGCATTGCCCTGCCGGACAATCCAAAACTAAAAAGGAATGCCCCAGAGGGAGTACCAACTCTCCATGCTTCGGTCCACAGGAATCTTCTCCGTTTCCATAAGCGCGCTTAGCCTCATCTCCGCCGCGTTGTCTCGCGTCTGAGGTCCGGTTAGCACCATGGGGTAAAAGCTGCCCCGCTTGAAGCTAAATATCCAGTAAGCCTTCTTGTTCTCGTACTCGATGCCGAACACCGCCGCCAGCATGCGGTCGCCAAAGCCGTGCTCGTCTATCGTCTCGCTCACCAGGTGGATAGTTGAAACCAGGTCCTCGAAATGCTCATCTTCCAGGGACACCCAACGCGTGCCGAAGGTGTCGTCCTTGATTTGAAACTGAGTTCCCGTCTCCGCGCCACTGATCTTCAACAAACTGCGAAGCTCGGTGTCCAGATTGGTGAAGAACGTCGATTCTACCGGATTGAACACAATGCCAGCCTTGTGAGTTCCGCGAACGTCCGTACGCTCTCGTAAGGCCTGCTCAGCGGTAATTACGGTGAAGAACCGGTCTCGCTGGGGCATCTTGATCTTGTTACGTCCGAAAAGCGTGCTGAGTATTCCCAATGGTCGCTCCGATTACGGTAGGTAAGCCGAGTCCTATCGTTCTAGTTGTCGCTGAATGTTTTGGAGACGCTCAATGCGCTTCTCCACTGATGGATGGCTGGAAAACATCGACGCCATGGAATTGCCTTTGAGCGCGGGTATGATGAAAAACGCGTTGGCATGCTCAACCTGGCGCATGTCCTTCTCCGGTATTCGGTACATGTCGTCGCTGATCTTCTGCAGTGCCGAGGCTAGCTGCATAGGCGCACCGGTAATGATCGCGCCGCCCCTATCGGCAGCGTATTCGCGGTAGCGTGACAGTGCCATGATAAGAAGCTGGCTCAGGAAGTAGATGATTATTACGCCGACGTACACGGCCATCATCACCATCATCGCCTGGCCTCCACCCTCGCGACGGCCGCGACCTCCGCCCATACCACCTCCCATCCCCCCAAAGCCACCGAAGAGGCTCATCCAGAAAAGCATCTGCATCAAGAACCCGGCTGCTATGACAATTAGGCTGGCCCAGGTAAGCACCATAACGTCACGATTCTTGACGTGCATCAGTTCGTGGGCCAGAACCGCCTCAAGCTCACTTTCATTCAGACGGCTCATCAGCCCCCGGGTAACAGCGATGACAGCGTGCTTGGGGCTGCGGCCAGTGGCGAATGCGTTTGGCACATGGGTTTCCATCATGGCGATTTTCTTGGGCTTAGGCATGTCCGCCAAGGCAGCGAGCCTCTCAATCGTAGCGTGTAGACGAGGCTCCTCTTCGGCGCTCACCACCTTAGCCCTGGTTGCAGCCAGCACGATCTTCTCGGACATGAAGTACTGGAAGAAGGCCATCCCCGCAGCTAACAGAAGGATCAGGAAGGGGTCAATTCCGGCGGCGAACAGCAGCCCGATGAAAGCAACATAGACAAGACCCAACATGAGCATGGTAAACATCATGCGTACCGTTAGGCCGGTATCTCTGCCATAACTCCGTTGTCGCATTACGCCTTCTCCTGGATTAGGTAGCCCGTGTAGGACGCATACCGCGATCACCGACCACTGGGCGAATTGCTGGGTTAACCCTTGTGAAGCCTATAACGTCGTGCAGCCGATTTCGGCGAGCACGGGATACTAAGACATTAGCGTATCTGCTAACATTTGGCTACCTTAAGGGGAGGTCCGGCTTATGAAATACCGTAATTTCGGAAACACTGGTCTACAGATTTCGGAGATCGTCTTCGGCGCCGGCGCCGTGGGCGGGGCCGTCTTCCGAGGGGAGCGTCACGCCCGGCTGGAAGCCGTCCGCAAGGCACTCGAAAACGGCATTAACTGGATCGACACGGCTGCCAACTACGGTGACGGCCAGTCGGAAGAGAACCTGGGCTGGATTCTCCGACAGCTGGGCGCAGTCCCGCACATCTCCACGAAGGTCAGTATTGGCGAAGCCCATCTCAACGACATACCTGGCGAAATCGAACGCTCCATGGAGGCCAGCCTACGTAGGCTCCAGAGGAGCAGCGTCGACCTGATCCAACTCCATACGCCGGTTACCAGCAGCAGAGGCCAGTTTCGCGGGTCAATTTCCCTGGAGGACGTGCTAGGTCCCAACGGTGTCCTGGAGGGCTTCGAGAGGCTACGCAACCGGGGGTTGGTGCGCTTCTTCGGCTTCACGGGTTTCGGCGACACGGCATGCCTGCACCAGATGATAGAGAGCGGCCGATTACACTCTGTCCAAGCCTATTACAACATGCTAAACCCCAGCGCTGGACGACCTGTGCCCTCCGGCTTTGCCGCCCATGACTATGAGAACCTCATCGATCTGGCAGCGGCCAAGGGCGTTGCCGTTTTGAACATTCGCGTGTTGGCCGCGGGGGCCATCGTTGGACAGGAACCCCCCGGAGGCGGTGAGGGACTGTCGCCGGGCTCCGGCGCTGTTGAGGACATGGCACGCGGAGCGCGTCTTCGAAAGGCTCTGGAAGAATTACATATCCAAGGTTCGACTGCTCAGACAGCGATCCGATTCGGCTTGATGCATCCCGGTGTTTCGGGCGTGCTGGTGGGCTTTGCCATGCCTGAACACATCGACGAAGCGGTCGCAGCCGTCGAAATGGGCCCACTACCCGACCCTATGAGCATGGCGCTGGACGATCTCTATGCCACAGACTTCGGCTTATCCCGAGAGCCTCAGGAGGCGGGGCAATAGCTGTCGGCAACTGGACTACCTTCGGCCACCGGAAAGCCATCGACCTGCTTTCGCGCGGCTCTGCTGCCGGACAGGTGTCGCATGCCTATCTCATCAGCGGCCCCCATCAGGTGGGCAAGATGACACTGGCCATGGACGTTGCGCGCCTCTTGAACTGTGAGGCCGACGAACGTCCTTGCGGCGAATGCAACCCCTGCAAGCGCATTACGGGCCAGCTTCATACCGACGTTCGCGCCATACGAGTGGAGGGCACCGGACGTGAAGGGCGGGGCCGCACTGCAATCAGCATTGACCAGATTCGCGACTTGCAGAAAGAGGCCAGCCTGAAACCCTACGAAGGCCGGTATCGCGTTTTTATCGTAGATGGCGCGGAGCAACTTACGGAAGAAGCCGCAAACGCCCTACTGAAAGTACTGGAGGAGCCGCCTGAAGAGGTAGTTTTCCTGCTTCTCACGGCCGACACCGGGTCCCTTCTCCCGACCATCATATCCAGGTGCCAACGCATCGAACTACGCCCTCTTGCGCTGGACATCATCGCCGAAGAGCTTGTGAAACGTTTCGGGACCGAAAGGGAGCAGGCCAACGAGGTCGCGCGAATCTCTGGCGGAAAGCCAGGGTGGGCGCTGGAGGCGTCCGGAGACTCAGACATGTTGGAGCGGCGGGCCTCCCAACTGGACACCGTAGAGGTTACCCTCCGGCAGAGCATTGAGGGCCGCTTCGCCTACGCTGAGAGGTTGGGTACGGCTTTCACGAGGAACAGGGACGGCGTATTGGCTGAGTTGACCTTGATGGTGCAGTGGTGGCGCGACGTGCTGGTCGTAAGCCAGGACAAGACCGAGCTGGTGACGAACCTTTCACGACTGGACGCCTTGAGGGCCGCGGCCGATGGGCTTTCCTCCGATGCTGTAGCGTCAGCCATTAAAGCCGTGCAGGAGACGATGAGCCATCTGGAGCGAAATGTAAATCCCAGGCTCGCATTAGAAAACATGATGCTCACGCTGCCAACGATTAACTAGGAGAATAGCTGCAACAAATGTCCAATCCAAAGTCCGCCCCCTTTTTCAACACAGTCGGTGTGCGCTTCCAAACCTCCGCCAAGGTGCAGTATTTCGATGGCTCAGGAATCGAGCTAGAGGTGGGAGATCGTGTTCTGGTGGAGACGCCTCAAGGCATCAAGGAAGGCGTAATAGCCATAGCGCCGGGTCAGGTTATCTTCTCTGAACTGCGGGGGCCAATGGACGCGGTGGTACAAAAGGCCGAAGCCTAGACCAATTCCGTTAAACATCTGAGAAGCAAAAGGGGCGGTCCGTTTCGGCGGTCCGCCCCTTTTTTCTTTCCTAATTCTCAGGAAAGCTTAGCTCTTCTTCTTGCCGCCCGACGCACCTTTCTTGCCGTTGGGCGAGGACCCGTTAACTGGAGGTTCAACGACTGCTTCGTCGCCGTCTCCAAGGTCGCTCACACAAGCAATCGATGCCACGGCGTCACCTGGCTGCGGCCTGAATATGGTTACGCCCTGGGTAGAGCGGCCCATGCTGGAAATTTCCGAGAGGCTCGTGCGCAGCACCTGCGCCTGCTCCGAAACAACGTAGACCTCTTTGCCGTTATCCACAATCTCCGCAGCGGCCACAGGACCTGTCTTTGGTCGAATGTTGAAGGTCTTGATGCCTTTGCCCCCTCGGCCCTGTTTCCTGTACTCCTCAATAGGCGTCAGTTTTCCGAAGCCCAAACGGCTGATGACAAGTAGTCTGCTTTGGCTGCCGGGTTTGATTACGTCCATGGCGACTATCCGATCCTTGGCGCCCAGCACCATGCCTTTAAGGCCTCCTGCTGCCCGCTGGCGAGGCGAAACATCCTTGACAGGGTATCGAATGGACATGCCCTGCTCCGACACCATGATAATGTCGTCCTCAACCTTGGCCAATCGGACGCTTACCAGCTCATCGTCGGAACGTAAGTTCATGATGATAATGCCCGAAGGTCTAATATTGGACATATCTTTTAGGGCCATACGTTTGACGCTGCCCTTCTTGGTGCCCAGAATGCAGAAGGTCTCTTCCTCTTCCAGGTCATTCACGCCGACCACCGCACTAACCTGCTCGTTGTCGGAAAGCTGAATCAGGTTAACTAGAGGCACGCCCCGGGTGTTGCGCGATGTGTCAGGCCTTAGCTCGTAGGCTGTCATTTTCAACACCCTACCCCGGTTTGTGAAGAACAGAAGCGTCTCGTGCGTGTCCACCACCAGGATGTGGTTTACGGGATCGTCGTCCCTGGTGTTCATGCTGACAACGCCACGGCCACCACGATGCTGACTGCGGTACGTATCCGCCGAGATTCGCTTCACGTAGCCACCCTTGCTCAGGGTAACCACAATCTGCTCGTGGGCCTCAAGCTCCTCGCGGCTGATGTCGTGGGCGTCCAGGCTGATGTCCGTCCGACGAGGCTCACCAAACTTCTTCTTCACCTCTAGGGTCTCAGCCTTGACTACGGCCATGACCTTACCGGCATCGGCTAGAAGCTCTTCTAGACCCTGGATGGTCCGCTGCAACTCCTGATAATCGTTCTCCAGCTTCTCCCGCTCCAGCGACGAGATACGGCGTAACTGCATGTCCAGGATTGCCTGGGCCTGAGCCTCATCAAGGGCAAATTGGGTCATGAGGCCATTGCGGGCAGCTTCCGTATCAGCGGCCGCACGAATCAAAGCTATGACGGCGTCCAGGTTTGTCACAGCTATACGTAGACCTGCCAGAATGTGCGCTCGCTCCCTGGCCCGCTGTAGCTCGTACTCCGAACGGCGGCGTACAACTACGCGACGGAACTCCACGAACTCTTGTAGCGCATGCTTAAGGGTGATAATTCGGGGCATGCCGCCCACCAGCGCTAGCATGTTGGCAGAGAAGCTGCTCTGCATCGGCGTCAGCTTGTACAGATTGTTCAGGATAACCATAGGCTGCGTGCCAGCGCGAAGCTCGATAACTACGCGCATGCCCTCGCGGTCCGACTCATCCCGAATCTCGGAGATACCGTCGAGGCGCTTGTCCTTGGCTAGCATGGCGATCTTCTCAACCATAGCCGCCTTGTTTACCTGATACGGCAGTTCGCTAATCACGATCTGCATGCGGTTGCCGCGCTCCATAGGCTGTATCTCAGCCTTGGCGCGCACGATTATCTGACCGCGCCCTGTCATGTAAGCATTGCGAATGCCCTCACGACCCATGATAGTGGCGCCTGTAGGGAAGTCCGGCCCCTTAACCAGTTTCATCAGGTCTTCCACGGAGACATCAGGATCTTCGATCAGCTTGATGACCGCGTTGCAAATTTCCGTGGGATTGTGTGGCGGGATATTGGTTGCCATGCCGACAGCAATACCCGATGCGCCGTTAATTAGCAGGTTGGGCAGCCTGGCAGGCAAAACGGTCGGCTCCCTGAGAGAACCGTCAAAGTTCTCAATGAAGTCCACCGTTTCCTGTTCAATGTTGACTAGCATCTCCTCAGCAACGGCGCTGAGGCGGGCCTCCGTGTAGCGCATTGCCGCAGGCGGATCGTTGTCCACGCTGCCGAAGTTGCCCTGCCCATCGACCAGCGGATGCCGCATGCTGAAGTCCTGCGCCATGCGGACCATTGCGTCGTAGACAGAGGTGTCACTGTGAGGGTGATACTTACCGAGCACTTCACCGACCAGACGCGCGCTCTTCTTGTATGGGACGGTGGGGCGCATTCCCAGGCCGTCCATGGCATACAGTATGCGTCTCTGGACCGGCTTAAGACCGTCGCGAACGTCTGGAAGCGCCCGCGACACGATTACGCTCATGGCGTAATCGAGGTACGACCTGCGCATCTCATCTTCGATCGGAGCGGACCGAATGAATCCAAATTGTGTCTTCGTGGTCACCATATTCAAATCTCCCGAGATAGCTCGTGTTAAATCACGGCAAGGTCTTCGTAATGGGGAAAATGCCTAATGCCAAATAAGGGGCCTGATGCGCCCCCTCCCGAATTTCCCTGGTAGTGATATTAACTGGTTGAAGAAGATATTATTCGCTGGAGTTCTCAATATTCGTTACAAAGAATGATACTTTTTAGGAACATTCGTCCTATGAATAAATACTAGCAAATTCAACCAAACTTTACCAGTAAAAATAAACCCTTTTTACGGCTATTTAGTGGCGTGCAGACGCTCTTCAGCCCTATCCATAAGCGACTGCATTAGGCGGTCGAAATGAGGGGGGATTTCTAGCCTAAGCTCAGGCCGGAACTGCACGCCTATAACCCATCGGTTGCGAGGGACCTCAAGCGCTTCTATTACGCCGTCGTCCATACAGTACGCCGATGCCATGAGCAGTCCTGCCTTTTGCGCCTCACGAATTCCGTAACGGTGGCGGCTATTGACACGCACGAAGCCCCCGGAACCCACCACGGCCGCAAGTTTGCTGCCGGGCGATATGTAGATGTGGTGGAAAGCCGACTTCTCGTCGTCCCCTTCTTCTACGGGTGCATGACCGTCTGACAGTTCAGCGATCGAACCTCCCTGCGCTATGTTCAACACCTGAAAGCCTCTACCGATGGCGTATACCGGCATGTCAGCATCCAGCGCCGCGCGCATAAGGCTTAGCTCAGCCTCTAACGAGAGCGAAACGCCAATGTCCTCCGGCGTCAACTCCGGACCCTCTGGGAAAACCAGCGCGCCGGCCTTGGCCAGCAGTTCCGACACGTCGGATTCCTGCGGCGAAACGACCCACGGCTTCCCGCCAGCCTTCTCAACGGCATCCAAAGCTAGCTGTGATGCCGGTTCAGCGGCGACTATTCCTATCAAACGCTCCGTCATATCGAATCCCCCTCAGGGTGGAAGTTCGGTTTCCTGCGTTCGCGAAAAGCCAGCAACGCCTCTTTGTGCGCCTCCGTGTCCTGCGCCTCCCGAAAAGTTTCGCGCTCGTGACGTATGACTAGCGATAAATCACGCTCCAGGTAGTTCTCGTGTATTAGCCGCTTGATCTTACGCAGTTGCCAGTCGGGGTTTTGGGCCATCTCTTCCGCCAGTTTCACGGCGCGGTCCAACAACTCTTCAGGGGGGAAGACCTGGTTCACCAGGCCCATGTCTAACGCCTCCTGCGCCTCCACGAAACGGGCGCTGAGCATAAGCTCCAAAGTCTTGCCCAAGCCCACGAGGTGCGGCAGAAAGTGGGTGCTACCGTATTCCGGGGTCAGCCCAATACCAGCGAATCGGAAGGAGAAGCGGGCATCGGTAGACGCCACTCGCACGTCGCAAGGCAGAGTGAAGGTCACGCCGAGCCCGACTGCCAAGCCATTTACGGCGCAAATGATGGGTTTGGAATCACGCGCAAGATTTAGCCATTCAACGTCGGCACTTAACAACGGCATGCTGTCCAGCCCGTGTTCTACGGCTGCTTCGAATTTGGCGATATCTGCGCCGGAGCAGAATCCGCGTCCCGCACCGGTAATGACGATGGCTCCAACCGTCGGATCATCATTCCATTTTCGGACCTGGTCTATCTTCTCACGCTGCATTTCGTTGGACATTGGGTTGAGCTTCTCAGGCTGGTTCAACATGATGATTCCGACCCGTCCACGAACCTCCGTGAGTATGTTTTCGTACGACATGGGCAGTCCTTTCGCCCCTCTAGAAGACGTTCGCCGCCAACCCGGCGAGACCGGTGTTGGCCTGCTGATGATACCACAGGGTAGCGGTTGACCTGTGTTGATATTGCCCGCCTGCTATACCACGTGTAGCATTAGGCCACCAATTCTCCAAAGAGGCGAAAAATGAAGATCACAGACGTCAAAGCCGTCTATCCCAAGTACCGTCACGTAGTCCCTTCGTGGCGAACGCAGTTTTGGCAAATCGTCGTGCGCGTGGAAACAGACGGGGGCGTGGCAGGTCTGGGTTACGGCGGCGGGGGCGTTGCGGGTGTCGAAATCGTCAATGGGCACTACCGGGAGTTGCTGGTTGGACAGAATGTCCATGGTATTGACGATGTGACGGCCATATGGGACATGCTTTACGACGCATCCATGCCATATGGCCGCAAAGGGCTGGCCATCATGGCCCTGAGCGGAGTCGATTTAGCCCTGTACGACCTACTAGGCAAGGCGGAGGCCAAACCGGTGTACGAGGTACTGGGCGGCGCTCGTCAGGAGCGGTCTCGGGCCTACGCCACGGGTCAGGATTCGGAGCTTTACGCCGATCTGGGCTACACGGCCCACAAATTCGCTCACCGCTGGACCGGCAGGGAGTCTGATTACGAAGTCGCAGACGCAGCAGCGACAAAGGCTCGGGAGCTTTTCGGGCCTGACGCTATGCTGGCCATCGACACGTACATGTCCTGGGATACAGACGTTACGTTGGAGATGGGCAAAAGGCTGGCGCGGCACAACCTGTACTGGTTCGAAGATGTGTTAACGCCCGACGACCTAGAGGGGCAGGCAGCCCTACGCGGCCACGTAAACGACACGCTGATTGCCGGCGGTGAGCACGAGTTTACACATGTCGGTTTCGGGGACATCGCGAAGACAGGCGCGCTGGACCTGTGGCAACCGGACATCACCTGGTGCGGCGGCATCACCGCAGGCCTGCGCATCGTGAAGATGGCCTACGAGCTGGGAATCCCTGTATCGCCGCATAGAGGGGGTGAGGTCTGGGGTCTGCACCTGCTGACGGCAACGAACTGCGCTGACCTGGCCGAGTTCCACTCGGACCACATCCGTGATGAGCGCGACATCCTGTGGCTAAACGAGCCCGCTCCCAAGGACGGCTACATCACGCCTAATGACGCTCCCGGCTTCGGCGTGCAGCTTAACGAGGCGATGTTGTAGGGCCTTGGCCTACCGGCTAACCCCGTCTATGAGCGCACGGATGTAGCCGTAGGTATAAGCAAAGCCAACTAACCGAGAATTCTCGCCGGACATTTCCGGAACGTGGTCGGGCATGAGCATGTAGGGGTAGCCGACCTCTTTGTAGGTCTGCACCGCCTTATGCATGTCCACGTCGCCGTCGTCGATGTAGGTCTCCGTGAAGTTCAGGAAGCCGCCTATGATGTTGCGGAAGTGGACGTTGAATATCTTCTTGCGCTCGCCGAAGTAGCGTATGACGTCGTATATTTCCTCGCCCGGCTTCTCCAACATCTCGGACACGGTGCCCTGGCAGAAGTTCAGGCCGTGGTACGGGCTCTCGTGCAGCGACACGAACTTCTTTATGCCCTCGACGCTACCCAACACCCTGTCAACCCCTCGAAACCCGCCTGGACGGGGCATTCCAGGGTCGTGGGGGTGCAGTGCCATACGAATGCGGTTCTCCTCTGCAACGGGCACCACGCGCTCCAGAAAGTAGTCGATTCGCTCCCACATGGTGTCGGCATCCACAGGACCGGCGATTGTCTGCACCGGCTCCTGCGCCGTTTCGTCGAAGTTGAAGTAGCGCGTCTTGGAGCCGCCGCGCCAATCTACATGGTCGGTGGTGACCACTCCCAGCAGCGTCATGTTGTACTTCACCGCCGGTATGCCCGCCTCCCCGCACGCCCGAATGAGGTTGCAAATGCTTTCTATTTCACGGTCACGTTCTGGACTTTTACCAAGCATGATGTGTGGATTCTCGGCCCTGGATATCTCGTGGGAGGACAGAGGCAACGGTATGAAGTCCAGCGTCAAACCAAAGGATTCGACGTGCTCTCTGTAATTTTTCAATAGTCCTGCATTCCACTCTTCCGCAGGGCCAGGAGGGTATCCGCATATGTGTTCCAGTCCCAGCTGAGCGAACACTCTGTAGTCATCGTCCGTGCGTGCCTGTAACTGCGTGCCCACGTACATTGTTTTACTTATCTCCAGCGGGATGAAATATGGCCTACGAGCCGAATTATACTCCGACGCTTTCACTAGGGCTGTTGGGAGTCTCTTCCACCTTCGTCAGCTCTCGCATGAGGCAGGTAGCGTAGGAGCCTTTGGGAAGCGTAAAGCTGACCAGGTAGCCTTCCTCGGCGGGCGTTAGGCTGACATCTTCCAGCTTGACACGGCTGGTTCGCCGTGCACCGTGCGCCGCACGGAAGTCCTGCCACTCCAGTTGAAGCTCAGCCAGAACGCCAGCCTCCATCTCACCGGCCAGGCCAACGCTGGGCTTGACCTTTTTGCCGAACATAGGAAGCACTGCGCTGATCTCCATAGCCTGGGCACGAACCGATTCTGCTGCAGGGTCATCTACGATGAACGTGCCGCCAGTTTCGTGCTTCTGCGCCATGTCGCCGGAGATGATGCCGCCGTAGTTACCGCCCTCCATACGCAGCTTGAGCAGCGTGTTGAATATATGCGATTGCAACGCGGAACGGTAGAACTTATGCATCTGCCGACCGCCTTGCACGCGCTCGCCGCGTATGAGCCGCACGGCGTCGGAAGCGTTTGTGTTGAAGTGTCCGAACCTCTGCGGACCAAAGTAGTTTGGCAGGCCTACGGTTTGCAGATGGGCAACGATGGCCTCCGCCCTGGGCTGCCAGTCCGACACCGGCTCCCGCACCCTTAACTCAAAAGAGTTGCCACGCAGGTGTCCCAGGCCCAGCTTGTTGCGGTGATGGGACAGCTCCAAGACCTCCACGCCTTCCACATCAGCCAGTGACTCCAGTTGGGAAGAGTATTGCTGATGTACGCTGAGCCACTGGCGGGCCACGGCGTACTTGTCCTTCTGACCTGCGAATCCCACGTCTCGCTCAGGAACACCCTGCCTCTGGAGGTGCCTAACCAGGTCCATGGTGGCCAGGCCGCGCTTCTCGACGTAGGCATAAACGTGATCACCGGCGCCGGAAGGCAGGTAGCTCGGAAGCTCCGTCACCACGAAGTCTTCGATCTCGGAGCGGATTCGGCCGCCTGTGCCCGGAAGGTGCGCGGTAACGGCAGGCAGATCACGCCAGTCGAACTTAAGCTTTTGGTCGCTATCCGAAGGTTGTGCTGAGTCTAAGGTCATACTTTCCTCTGGCATGGGCGAATGATGCGAAGGCAGCCCCTACGTCACCATGTAGGTCCAGACCTGGTGATACAGGTCCGGCTCACCAATGGGAAGGGCCTGAAATCGATCAGTAACGCTGACCGGCCACCATATCTCGGAGAACTCCAGGTCGTCCTGCTTCTCTCGAAAGCCGTCGCTAAGGTACAGGTCGGCGCGCAACATGAACACGATGTGACCGCCGGGCCGGGTAACCCGCACAAGCTCTTCTAGAGCCTCAGGGCCAGCGTGGCCTACCGTCAGAGTCCCCACGCATATGGTCGCGTCGAAGTGGTTGGTTGGGAAATCAAGCTTCTCGCCCATAACCATCTCGTGCAGCTTGCCGTAGACGTTTTTGCGCCGGGCCTCGTCCAGCATTGCGCGTGAGATGTCTATAGCCTCGATGTCATGGTACCCCAGCCTGTAAAGCTCCTGCCCGACCATTCCAGTGCCGGCACCAGCGTCCAGCACCTTGCCGTTTTTGGGCACGTAAAGCTGAAACTGCTCAGTGGCCACGCGCGGCCCAACGTAGCCGAACTGCTCGATAAGGTCGCGGTCGTATTCCTTGGCCCAGTCTTCGTAGCGTTCGGTCAGGTCGGTATTGTCTTGCGAGGCGTAGACCCACCTGATCCTGTTTGCGTGCTCCACCGGTTTTTGTGTCAAATAGCGACTACCATTTCTGAACGCAGCCTTACGTTCCTAACATTGCGAGCCAACCTAGTCCAGTACCGCCACTGTGTTGGCTTTTATCCATTCCCAGTCAATCCTGTAGCCGATACCGGGTAGCGTCGGCGCCTCTATGACGCCGCTGCTGTTCCGCTGTATGTCCTCGACGAAACCGAACTGGTGAGCCGCCAGAGGCATCCAGTTTTCGAAATAATCACAGTTGGCCACGGAGAAGATAACGTGAAGGTTGGCGGCATTCATAAAGGAGTTTCCCGCCGTTCCTATCTCGCAGTTCATGCCGAAGCCTTCAGCCATTGAGCATAGCTTCTTTAGTCCGGTGATGCCAAGCTTTCGCGCAGTGCCCCGGACCAGACGCAACGCCTCCAGCCGGATCATATGAGCGCCGTATTGAAACTGTTGCGGTGCGGCGTCGCTCATGCAGAGTGGGGTGTCCAGGCGGCTGCTGAGGCCGACGATAGCGTCGTAGTCGTGCCAGGGTACCGGGTCCTCGAACCAGAAGAAGCCGTTGTCATCCAGAGCACGGCCTATCTCCAGGGCCTTTCGGAAGTCGTAGCCATTGTTGGGGTCCAGCATCAGTGTCATGTCGTCGCCAACGGCCTGACGCACGCCAGCCACCATCTCCTGAACGTCCCTGCTACTCATGACGCCCGGATGTATCTTGTACGCTCGAAAGCCCTTCGAAACTATCTCCTCCGCTTCACGAATATAGCCATCCGGCGACTCGTGCCTGGGTGGATATGTGGCGTAGGGCTCTATCTCATTGCGCTGAGCGCCCAACAGCTTGTAAATAGGCACACCGGCCTGCTTGCCGGAGATGTCCCAGAGCGCCACGTCCACGGCGGCCCATGCGGACATGGAGAGCGCGCGGCGGCGGTCAAGAATCTCCAGGCGGCTCCAGAGCCACTCGCGCTCGGAAGGGTCTCGGCCTATTAGCTGCGGTTTCAGCGTCTTGAGTATGTGATCGAAGTCCCTGCCACCGCCCTGGCGAAACTCGCCGACAAAGCAGTTGCCTTCAATCCCCTCGTCGGTGAAGACGCGCAACACGCCCTGCTCGGTGGTGCCGGCGAACCGACCCATGTCCGAGTCCAGGCCGGTGTCGGGTATCTCTCGTCTGACAACTTCGATTTTTATGTCAGTAATCTTCATAATTATATCCATGCAGAGCCGCGCGCGGATAATCGCGGACGCCGATTTCCGGGCTAGGCCCGAACCCCCAACCTAATCTCCCCGCACCGCGAGGGAGGGATAACCTCCTCTCCCTGAGGGAGAGGATTGAGGTGAGGGTGAAATACCTGCTCTACCAGCAACGTTAAGCTACGGGTTCCGACATGGCGTGACATACACGACCGCACATTACAAGCCCCAACATTCTCGGCAACCCCTACTTCTAGCCGCGTCCGCCATTATAGACCTTCGAGTAGCTTCCTGTCTTCGTCGGTGAGCGGAGCAGCGTCCAGCAGGTCTGGTCGACGCTCTTTGGTGCGGCGCAGGCTCTCCTGGCGACGCCAGCGCTCGATCTCAGCATGGTTGCCGGAAAGCAGCACGTCAGGAACGTTCCAGTTGCGAAACTCAGCTGGCCTTGTGTACTGTGGGTACTGCAGCAGTCTCGTGGTAAAAGAGTCGTCCATGGCGGACTCGATGGAGCCCAGAACTCCCGGGACGAGCCTGGTCACGGCGTCAATCAATGCCATTGCCGCCAGCTCTCCGCCGCTGAGCACGAAATCGCCCAGACTAATCTCATCAGTAACCAGGTGCTGCCGTATACGCTCGTCCACGCCCTCGTAACGGCCGCAGATCAGCGCCAGTTCGGGCTTCGTCCCAAGCTCTTCCACTACGGTCTGCGTAAGAGGTCTGCCCTGGGGGGTAAGCAGAATGATCGGCGTGCTCGCGGGCAACGAGGCATCTGACTTCAGCGCCTCCACGGCTTCGAATAGTGGTTCTGGCTTCATGACCATGCCGTAGCCGCCGCCGAAGGGGTAGTCGTCAACCGACCTATGCCGGTCATGGGCGTGCTCGCGAATGTCGTACAGGTTAAGCTCTACCAGACCCTTCTCCTGAGCCCTGGCGATGATGCTTTCGGACGTAGGACCCGCGAACATGCCGGGAAAAAGCGTAAAGACGTGGAAGCGGATAACTGGCGAATCTGCCACTAGTGCATCCGCCAGCCCTTGAGCATTTGCAGGCCGTGAGGGATCGCCTCCACGGCCACGGCCAGCGTCTCGCGCACTGCCTTCTCGCTGCCGGGCAGGTTGACTATCATGCAGCCGGAGCGTACCCCTGCCATAGACCGGCTCAGCATGGCGAGGGGCGTGTTCTTCAGGGTTTGTATCCGCATCGCTTCTGCTATGCCAGGCACCTCGATGTCCAGCACCTCGCGGGTCGCCTCTGGTGTGACGTCTCGTGGACCCAGGCCGGTGCCACCAGTCGTAAGCACCAGATCTAGCGTACCGCCGTCGCACCACTCCTTCAGTTTTGCTGAAATGATGTCTTGTTCGTCAGGCACGATTTCGCGTACAACCTCCACGAATCCTTCGCGGGCCATCATCTCGCTAATAGCATCGCCGCTGGTGTCCTGCCTTTGGCCCTTGGAACCGGTGTCGCTAATAGTCAGGATGCCCAATCTGAAATTGTCGTCAGCCATATTTAACCACTGCGCTCATAGACTTAAATTCGTATGTTTAATTTTGCTTAAAAGAGATGCCCAAAATACCCTTGCGAGTGTATTGAATCCTTTGGCAAACTCAACCCACTGGAGTGCTGGAAGACACCTTGCACCGAGCGTATTTTACCACGATTGGCTCTCCAAGGCCTACCACCGGGGCCGACCGTAGAGAGAGTGAGAGGCCCGGCGGCGAAACAAGCTGCAATTCGGGGCCGCTGGTGATTCGCGGTGGACGTTCATCACACACCTGTGATGGTGGAAGAGGTACTTACCGCCCTGCAAGTGAAGTCTGACGGGCTATACATAGACTGCACCACGGGAGAGGGCGGACACGCACTGTCCATACTGAAAGCGGTATCGCCTCCGCCCAGGCTGATTGGGTTCGACCTGGACGCAGACGCGCTCAAAGCCGCTTCCAGTCGCCTGAAGGAATTTGAGCAGTATGTCGAGCTGGTTCAAGGGAACTACGCTGACATGACCTCAGTGGTCAACGCGCTCGGCATTGATCATGTTGACGGTGTACTGATGGACCTGGGCATATCGTCGCTTCAGTTGAACGAGGGACACAGGGGTTTCAGCTTTCAGCAAGAGGCCCCGCTGGACATGCGATTCGACGAAGGCCAAACGGTTACGGCCGCCGATGTGGTAAACGAATATTCGGAGCAGGACTTAGCCAACGCTATATATAAGTACGGAGAGGAGCGCGGTTCCAGGCGCATTGCAAGGGGAATCGTTTACGCCCGCCCCCTGGGCACAACAACCCAACTCGCAGACGTGGTGGCAAGGTCGGTGGGCCGTCCCAGGGGACGAATTCACCCGGCTACCAAAACATTCCAGGCCATTCGAATGGTAGTGAACGGAGAGCTGGAAAATGTCGAAGCGGGACTGGAACAGGGCATACAGCTTCTTGAACAGGGTGGAAGGCTCGCGATTATTAGCTACCACTCTCTGGAGGACCGGCTAGTCAAGACAACCTTTCGGACGGAATCTCGGGACTGCATCTGCCCTCCTGAGACACCAAAGTGCGTGTGTGGCCACACCGCATCGATACGTCTTGTAAATCGCCGAGTTATAAAACCGAAAGATGAGGAAGTCGCGGCCAACCCTCGTAGCCGAAGCGCTCGCCTACGAGTGGTCGAACGGACTTAGATATTTTACGAACCGAGATGATGGAGCGACCGTGATGATGCAATCGTCCAGAATTATCACTGCTATCGACGTTGGGACAACGAAGATATTCACGCTGGTGGCCAGCGTTGACAATGCAGGGAACTTTGAAGCCCTCGGTCACGGCGTAGTTCCGTGCAAAGGGCTATCCAAAGGCAATATTGAAGATATTGTCGAGGCCCAACGAGCTATCCGCGAATCCGTCGAGGAAGCGCAGAAGCAGTCTGGCATCAAGATTAACTCCGCATTTGTCGGCATCACTGGCACGCACATCTCATTCGAGAACCGTAGAGACGTGCTGGACTGGGTTGGCTCCCACGGCGTCATCACGGATCAGGACATAAGCAGAGTCCCCGAAACCGTCGCCAACGCAAGCCAGCAGATTGGTCGCAAAGTATTACATGCTCTGCCCATCAGCTATTCACTGGACGGCGAGGAGGGCATCAAGGACCCGATGGGTATGCACTCCAACCGCCTCGAAGTGGAAACTCACGTGGTGACTGGATCTTCTATGGCAGTGGACAGGCTGGTGCGTGCAGTGGAGAGCGCTGGCGTCAAAGTAGACGGCGTTGTTCTGGACTCCATAGCCAGCAGCGAGTCGGTTTTGACACCTGTAGAGCGGGCACGCGGCGCGGCAGTAATTGATATCGGCGGCGGCACCACGGACATAATCGTGTACAAGGGCGGCACCATATCTTACTCAGCGGTAA
Organism: SAR202 cluster bacterium Casp-Chloro-G4; assembly: GCA_002816705.1. Lineage (GTDB taxonomy): Bacteria > Chloroflexota > Dehalococcoidia > Lucifugimonadales > JADFKI01 > Casp-Chloro-G4. Next base: position 3,139 of record MUCK01000008.1, on the reverse strand, counting down.
TCCCGGTTGGGGGCTACCAGTTCACCAACGATATTTGTATGACCTACAACACCTCCTTCGAGGCTGCGGAGGAGGCCAAGATAACCCAATGCAGCACCGAGCCGGACACCGTTCGGCCCCACGAGGAGATCACCCTCCCTGTTCTGGGACGGGTGGCCGGTCTCCGAGTGCCCCGCCGCGACGTTTGCCAGCTAACACGCGAACGCGCTCAAGAACTGATGCGACTCATTATGATCACGCTGAAGAACGCAGACGTCACCGATTTTGAAAACTTCCGCCTGGTACTAACCGGCGGCGGGTCCAACATGGATGGGCTTGAAGACATGATCAAGCGAACGTTGACCGGCAACGTCCGAACCGCCGCTCCCAACGGCTTCATGGAAATTCCGCTGGGTCTGCAGCAGCCGTCGTACTCAACAGGATTCGGCGTCCTCCTGTGGGGCGCCCGGCAAATTAGCGATGCTGGTTCGGCCAATGGAGCAGTCAATGGCCGCAACGGCCACGCTAATGGAAGCAGGGCCGATGCCAAAGAGCCCGTGTCGGTAGGCGGAGGCAAATCAAGATTTTTCAACCCGTTCCGCAGGAATGGCAAATAACCCTTTATAACTAACCGTCAGCGACGACATAACAGTATTCAATTCACGCAATGAAATGTCCGAAGTCTCGCTTCAATCGGCGCGGAGCGCGACCAGGACACACTTTTATCGGGAAATAATTAAGGGGGGATCCAATGGCCGTTAACAACAGGGAACTCGATGGGATGGCGCGGATCAAGGTGATCGGTGTAGGTGGTGGTGGTTCCAACGCTGTCTCGCGCATGTTCCGCGAGAGGGTGCCGTCCGTCGAATACATGGTGGTGAACACGGACGCGCAGGCACTTGTGCGATGCGACGTACCTCTCAAGATCCGTGTGGGCGACGAGCTCACCGGCGGTAAGGGCGTGGGCGGAAACCCCGACCTTGGTATGAAGTCCGCTGAGGAGAGCCGCGAGGAGCTTTACGAGGCTATTCGCGACGCCGACATGATCTTTGTTGCGGCTGGAATGGGCGGCGGCACCGGAACCGGCGCGGCACCCGTTGTAGCGCAGATTGCCAAGGAGACCGGAGCCCTCACAGTGGGCGTGGTGACGCGACCCTTCAGCTTCGAGGGCGTTCGTCGCGGCCGACAGGCCGAGGAAGGCATCAACCGACTAAGGCAGCATGTCGATACACTGCTGGTGATTCCCAACGAACGGCTCCACGTTATCTGCGAAGAAGAGATCACCGCAGAAAACGCATTCAAAATGGCAGATGACGTTTTGCGTATGGGCGTTCAATCCATCGCAGAGCTTGTCACAGTACCTGGGGAAATCAATCTGGACTTCGCCGACGTTCAGGCCATCATGCGAGATTCGGGCCCGGCCTGGATGTCCATCGGATGGGGCGTAGGCGAGCATCGCTCAAGGGAGGCAGCACAGCGGGCCATAACCAACCCGCTACTGGATGTATCCATAGAGGGAGCCCGAGGAATTCTTTTCAACATTACCGGAGGCAGCGATCTGAAGCTTTCAGAGCTGCATGAGGCCGCCGAGGTCATTCAGAGAGTAGTGGACCCCGACGCCAATATAATCTTCGGCATGGTAACGGACCTCAAGATGGAAAACGAGATCAAACTGACTATCATCGCCACAGGCTTCCCGACGACCGAAAGCCTCCAAGAAAAGGAGGACGGCGTCGCGCAAATGCTCAGGGAGGCCCTGGCGAGCGACAGTGGCGAGCTGGACCTGCCACCGTTCCTGCGCCGGTTCTCTAAGTCCACGCGCAAGTACGAAAGTTCCCAGCAGTCAACCCCGCGACACTAGACATCCACTGACCTCCCATTAGCGCCGGATCCTCATAACGAGGCTGCCTTTACGGGCAGCCTCGTTTTTTGTACATCGACTCCGTACCTTGTTGACCCCACAATACAGCCACCAATATAATTACGCAGGCAATCTGACAAAATTTGTTTGGCCCGCCGCGGCGGGTCGGAAGGAATATTGAAAATGCTAGAAGCGGCATTAACGCCGGCTGGTATCTTGAGCGAGCTTAACAAAAACAACATTACTCACGTGGTCTGGCTGCCAGACAGCGAGACCAACTTCCTCTTCGAGCGAATGGTGGCCGACCCCACTCTGGAGCTGGTGCCAGTATGTCGCGAGGGCGAGAGCATGGCCGTCGCTGCCGGCATCTGGGTTGGCGGCAAGAGGCCCGTTGTCCTGATCCAGAACACCGGCATGTTCGAGTCTGGCGACTCCATCCGAGGCCTGGCCCTGGACATAGACTTCCCCATGGTAATGATGGTGGGCTACAGGGGCTGGACCCGACACGGCCACACACCGGACTCAGCTGGCCGTTTCACTGAGAAGATTCTCGACGCATGGAACATCGACTACTTCCTGGTGGAGACCGACTCTGACGTAGGACGCATCTCCGAGGCCTTCGCGCTGGCGGAGAAGACGCAGAAGCCCGTGGCATGCTTAATGGGAGCGGAATACGTATAACTATGATGAATCAAAAAGACGCACTATCCCTCATAGAAAAGATTCGTGGCGACTCAATTGTGGTCCCCACAATGACGGGCCGCACTACCTGGTCTGAAATCAGTTCGGACGACAGTGTTGAAATACCAATACGCGGCGCAATGGGTAAGGCTGCATCGGTGGCCCTGGGCGTGGCGCTTGCGCAACCCCACCGCAAGGTCATCATCATAGACGGTGACGGCAGCCTGCTAATGAACCTCGGCACCACTGTAACTATCGGCGGCAAGAAGCCGGCGAACCTCTATCACTTCGTCATCGACAACGGCGTGTACGGCGTGACCGGTGGACAGCCTGTGCCCAATGCCAACGGCTTCAGCTTCAAGGGCATTGCGGAGTCGTCGGGCTACACGGCAGGATTCGAATTCAACGACCTCGAGGACTTTGCCACCAGCCTGAACGAGGTTATGAACACCAGGGGTCCCGTGCTCATCTCACTCAAGGTTGTCCCAGAGTTGGACGACTCGGCCATGACCCTCGGCACCGGCAAGAGCGTAGGCCAGTCATTCAGGGATGCAAAGAAGAATCTAAGCTAGCGGACTAAGCTGAGCCAATTGAAACGGGCGACCCGCCAATCGTGGG
>MUCK01000007.1 GCA_002816705.1 SAR202 cluster bacterium Casp-Chloro-G4 | reverse complement strand
TTCGCCACGGCGAACGCCCTTTTGGGTAAATCCTCGTAGAGGGCTTATCGGCGCTCTTTAATTCGCGCTGCTCTGCCGGACCGGCCTCGGAGGTAGTAAAGTCGCGCCCTGCGAACCTTGCCCTTTCGTGTGACGACAACCGCCTCCACGTTTGGCGAGTTCATGAGGAAAGTCCTCTCCACACCTACGTCGTGTGCTACACGCCGCACTGTGAAGGACTCGCCCGGGCCGCCACCGCGCCGGCGTATGACCACGCCCTGAAAGGCCTGGGTTCGCGTTCGCTCACCCTCTGTAACGCGGATGTCCACGCGTACGGTGTCTCCGGGCTGGAACTCTTCTATTTTCTCGTTGGGCTTTAGCTCGATTAGCTCGTAGGCTTCCATGGCTATTTACCTACCAATTATCATATTTTCAAATTGTCATAAAACAAAAATGACAACATACTATTCTACGTTCATAGGGCGGGGGTGTGCAAGGGATAATCGACGCAGTGATATAATCCTTATGCCTTATTCTTTTCAATTATATCATCCTGGTTATTTAATTAGGGAAGTGGAATTGCCTGAAATCTCCGCGCTGATATTTGACTTCGACGGCGTTATTCTCGATACAGAGACGCCAGATTTTAATATATGGCGAGATGTTTTTGAAGGCTACGGCACCGTTCTTGACCCCGATATTTGGAAACAGTCCATCGGCACTGAGGCTGGGACCTTTAATATCTACCAGCACTTGGAAGAGATGTCTGGTCGAGCCATAGACAGACAGGCAGTACGGGCGGATATGCGGCCGCGCTATTTGGCACAAATTGAGTCAAACCCGATCTTACCTGGAATACTGGACTACATTAACGGCGCCAGGGCTTTGGGCCTTAAAGTCGGGGTTGCATCTAGCTCCGACAGCGAATGGGTTCGCGGACACCTGAACTCTAGAGGAATGCTGGGCCTGTTTGAATCTATTACGACCAGAGATGATGTGAAGAAGGCCAAACCAGATCCAGAAATTTACCTTAAGGCCGCTGACCGCTTGGGCGTCTATCCCGCAAACGCGCTGGCCATCGAGGACTCCCTGAATGGACTTAACTCGGCGAGGAGCGCGGGCGTAAACTGCGTGGTTGTTCCGAACCCTATGACGGCGGATATGGCTTTCGAAGGCGCCGACCTGCGATTGAACGCATTATCCGACATGCCATTGCAGTCGCTGCTCAAGAGGTTTTCACAAGCCCTCTAATTAGAGTCTCCGTATTCCTTGACCCTTTTAAATACCCTGGTATAAACTCGATTTAGGCGTGTATGAGCGGCTTCCCGTCATGGGGAGTTATGCCCCAACTCATTTGAATGGAGGATTCCCATGGACCTGCTGGTATTGTCAGGCGGACGGCATCCGTACGATGAATCAACACCGATCCTGGCCGACTTCCTGCAGGCGGCAGGCCACCAGGTGCAGGTGACCGAAAACTCCAGCGTTTTGCTTTCTGAAAAGCTGCGGGGATATGACGCTATTATTTTCAACACGAGGCGTGAGGCGGAGCTTACCCTTACCCGAGACGAACAGGTTCAATTTACAAGGTTCATAGGTGGTGGCAAAGGGTTCGTCTGCCTGCATATATCTGGGTGTAGGCCGGACAACTGGAACGAGTACCATGATGTTTCCGGGGGAGGTTGGGTCTCGGGCGCCAGTACCCACCCACCTTACGGACAGTTCACCGTAAACGTCAGCGATCCGAGTCACCAGTGCAGCGCCGGTATACGCGACTTTATTACCAATGACGAGCTTTACACCGAATTGGGTTGGCGACCCGGCAATCAGGTATTCTTGACGGCGGACCTGGACGGCCAGACCTATCCCATGGCGTGGACGCGCACGTATGGCAACGGTAAAGTTTTCCAGACGACCCTCGGGCACGATGGGTTGAGCTTTCAGACCACGCTCTTTCAACAACTAGTCGTGAACGCCGTTGATTGGGTCACCAGTTAGGGCCGCTTTATAGCGACGACAGTCGACTGCAACCCGGTTCGTACCGGAGTTAAAGGCATGAAACCGGAAGCCGTCGCGGCAGTCGTTGCGGCTGGCTGTATTGTGGTACAATCCCGCCAACGGCAGCCTAAATATGGGTTGAAATCGGCTTTATATCATCGGAGGTAGACGAATGCCTAAACTTAGTGGACTGGGCCATGTCGGAATTTATGTTACGGACCTCATGAAGCAGCGTGATTTCTATTCCAGGGTCATGGGCCTCGAGATAACGGACGAGGACCTGGAACAGCGTGGCATGGTTTTCATGAGCGCTAACCCCGGTGAAGAGCATCACGAGTTCGTGATTATGAAGGGCCGCAACGTGGACGCTGACGCCAAAGTGGTGCAGCAGATCTCTTTCAAGGTAGACTCTTTGGCCGAGCTGAAAGGCTTCTACAAAGTGTTCAAGGAAGAGAACGTCAGCATACAGCGCACCGTCAGCCACGGCAACGCATTTGGAATGTACGCTACCGACCCCGAGGGCAATACGTTCGAGGTCTACTACAAGACTGGCTTCCCCGTCCCGCAGCCGCACGGCGACCCCGTGAACTTGGACGACTCGGAAGAGGATCTCCTCGCGATCGCTAGAGCGGCCATTCCCGCTTAGATAGAATTAATGGAATAAACGGAGGCAGGTTTGAAAGCCTGCCCCCGTTTATTATATGGTAACTTAAATATGCAGAACGACAGTCTGGCATCTCGTCTCAACGAAATGCGCGTGCTTGGGCTGCCACTCCAGTTCGTTGTGGTGGTGGTTTTGAGTCTAGCCATCACTATTTTCTTTGGCGCGTGGGCCGCTGATGCTCGCATCGAAGCCCGCAACAATCCATATGCCCAGGCCGGTTTGGGCGAGGCCCAGTTTGATTTTCGGACCGGCCAACAGGCTAGTCCTAATGGGGCGTTAGCGGGTTCCCTGGGAAACCCAGGGGAAGAGCAGGGATGGGAACGAGCATTTCTATTCGCCTGCCCACTGCATTGAATGTAAACAAAGAGGTCAAGCTGAATGGCACTCGGTGTCAATCTGGGTAGGGACCCAGGTAAAGGTGAAGATGGCGGAAATGGCCGGGTCTTCTACCCTCATTACGCCTGGGTAATCGTAACGGTTATCGCAGTCATGCAAATGGTCGGGACATCGGTTCGCATGGCGTTCGGCGTATTCATCGAACCCCTAGAAGTGAGTTTCGGCTGGAGCCAGGGCACCATCACCTTAGCCTACGCCATTACCAGCTTAGTAACCGCTCTGTCATCGCCATTCGCTGGCTGGTTCGGCGACCGCTTTGGAGCGCGCAAGGCCATGGCGGTCGGGACGGCGCTCTTCCTTGTGGGCATGATCCTCACAGGTTACATATCGCAACCTTGGCACCTCTATCTTTACTTCGGCGTCCTTCTGGGAGTGGCTCAGGCCATGTTCCTCGTGCCTCTAATTCCTGCCGCAATGCTCTGGTTCAGGCGTCACTTGGGCGTTGGCATGGGCCTGATAATGGCGGCGTGGGGGTTGGGGCCAGCATTGGCTGCCCCTGCCATTGGCGCCATGATTCAGTACATGGAATGGCAGCAGGCCTTCCTGGCGCTGGGCGTTGGTTCCGCATTGATTATGGCGGGGCTTATCGTGGTGTTTCGCAACAAGCCGTCGGACCGGGGCATCTTGCCTTACGGGCATAGGCCTGGCGACCCATCTCCGGAAGAAAAGGTCGTCGACCCGCAGCGGATCAAGATGTTCAACGGCCACATGCGCCGGACGGCAGCATACTGGAACCTGAGCTCCATACACTTCCTGGGATGCGTTGGCCACGCTGTGATACTGATATACATCATACCGTTGGCTGTCAGCGAAGGGCTGTCCCTGGTGACGGCGGCGGCACTATTAACGGTCATGTCAGCCGTGAGCATAATATCTCGAATCGCCGTGCCTATACTTTGCGAGCACATGGGCACCCGGACCGTCATGGCCATTTTCTACTTTCTGCAGGGCATCACCGTGGTGTCGCTATTCTGGACGCATGACCCGTGGATGTTCTACCTATTCGCAGTGCTGTTCGGGATAGGCTACGGAGGCGAGACCGGCGGCTTCCCAATACTGAATCGAAAATACTACGGCCACGCGCCTACGGGCTCGCCCTATGGCATTCAGATGCTTGGAGCAGGCCTCGGCATGGCGCTGGGTGGATGGGTCGGCGGGCCAATTTACGATATGACTGGCAGCTATGACTTGGCCCTGATGATAGCCATAGTGGCGAGCCTTGCGGGCATGGTCAGCATCGTGGTGCTTGAGCCTACGCACAAAATACTGATACCAGACTGGGAAGTGGAGCAGGTCTTCGGGACCGAGGGGCATGGAGTGTCCAACCCAGAGCCAGCGCCTACCGGCAGCGGGGCCGACTGAGTTACTTTAGCTTCGAGAGCGGTTCCATCCAACTCCGGTACCTGCCGCCGCCTTTATCGGTATGTCCAGTTTCTCCAAGTTACTTCTGCTTCATGAGCCATTCCTGGTCTTTAACGGGACCAGTCAGCCATCGCTCCATCTGTTGTTGACGTGAGTCTTCGAAGACCACACCCAGGGCGTCTGCAAGCCGCGTCATGAAGTTGAAGTTACAAGTCACCATGACAACGCTGAGAATCTCCTCGTCGCTCAGGCCGGAAACGCGCAAGGTCTGAATGTCGGTCTCCTCCATTTCGCCTGGCTTGAGGGTTAGCTTGGTGGCGAAATCCAGGATTCCCTTCAACTGGGGATCGATGTTGGCCTTGGTGTAGTCATACATCACCATGCTGGCCATCTCGGGGTCATCGGACATCTGACGGAGCAACGCCCCGTGGGACATCGTTCAGTAGCGGCACTTGTTGACGACGCCCACAGTGGTGGCAATCGCCTCCTCCTGGACTCGCGTTAGCGCCGACCCTCCGAATGTGACGGCCTGATTTACATCCATTACGGCCTGCATGGCTTTGGGCCTCAGGGACATTATCTTGATTACGTTCCCAACGTTAAGGCTTTCGTCCTGGTCAATCCACGGCATATTCTCGTCCTCTCCGCATTTTTGGGTCTTCCCCGTTAGGGACCGGCGCCAATTAGATGCGCCGTTTGTCAGAAGGTTCTGAGGTGTGTGGCCACACTAGTAAGTCGCGCGGCCCCCGCTAATGTCGAAGACAGCCCCAGTGCTGAAGGAGCACTCTTCGGATGCCAGCCAGGCAACCAACGCAGCGATCTCGCTGATGTCTCCGGTGCGCCCAATTGGAATGCGGTCCACCATGTATTGGATCTGTTCAGGCGTGAGCTCATCAAGAAGGCGGGTATGCACTACTGCCGGCGCGACGCAGTTCACCCTAACGCCGGTTTTGGCCAACTCCTTGCCCACGGATTTGGTTAGGCCGATGACGGCGGCCTTCGTTGCGGAGTATGGCACCATGCGCGGATTGCCCTCTTTACCGGCAATAGACGCTATGTTGACGACACGACCGTAGTCCCTCTCCAGCATGGCGGGTATGGCCGCGTGGCAGAACGAGAAGACCCCTCGCAGGTTGACGCGATAAACCCTGTCCAACTCCTCGACAGGCGTCTCCCATATGTTTCCGTCCACGCCGGTGATACCTGCGTTGTTAATGAGAATGTCTAGCCTACCCCAGGTATCCACAGCCTGCCGTACAGCTTCGTCGGCAGTTGAGCTTTCGCCAACGTCGCCTACCACAAGTCTTGTCTCGGTGCCCCGCGCAGCAATTTCGCTTGCCGACTGTTCTCCCATTGACCCGTTCAGGTCCACCATAACCAGGTTGGCGCCCTCACTGGCCAATCGTTTGGCTATGCCGTATCCAATGCCTGTGGCGGCTCCCGTGACGATAGCCACCTGCCCGTCGAATCTTCCCATAAGCGCTCCTGAATCCATGGTCGTTTCCTCCCGCAGTAACGCGGTAGGTCTGACCGTATTATATTCGCAAGTGGTGCACGGTCAACATTTGGTTTGGAACCCGGTGAAGAGCAGGGTGTTGAAGATGCTCCTAAAAAATCTCTTTCGCCGCCTTGTTGTAACTACATGCCGCAATTGGTACTATCTGACCGATATTCAAGGCGTACGTCTAACAGGCGGCGTCTTAGCATGAATGGAGGTCTACGATGCCTTTACTAGGCTCTGGCGATTATGTTTACGAGGTGTCGGGCGAAGACTGGGGTGACATCCCGGAAGGCTCGACTTATAAGGAAGCCACGTCTGTAGCCGTGGATCCCAATGACAACGTGTACGTCTTCAACCGCGGCACCAATCCCATGATAGTGTTCGACACTGATGGCAAGGTGCAGCAGACCTGGGGTCACGGCATATTCACCAGCCCGCACGGCGTGACGGTGGGGCCGGATGGAACCATATGGTGTGTGGATAATGCCGACCATTCAGTAAGGCAGTTCACCTCTGACGGAAAGCTACTGAAGACGATGGGCACGCCGGGCCAGCGTTCTGTTCCCATGAGCGGCAAGCCATTCAGCGGACCGACTCACGTGGGATTCGATCCGCGCAACGGCGACTTCTACATCGCGGATGGCTACTCCAACGCTGTGGTGCATAAGTACTCGCCGGACGGCAAGGAGATTCTCTCCTGGGGCGAGTCCGGCACGGCCGAGGGACAGTTCAACATCGTCCACTACGTGGCAGTTGATCGCGATGGCTGGGTATACATTGCAGACAGGGAGAACCACCGCATTCAGGTCTTCAGCCCCGAAGGCAAGTACGAGACTCAGTGGGTGAACCTGTCCAGAGCCGCATGTCTTCACCTGGATTATCGTGGAAGCCAGCCTCTGATGTACATCGGGGAGTACTTCGCCGGCATTGGCAATAACCGCATGGGTACGAATCTTGGCCCCAGGGTGACGATCAGCGACCTGAAGGGCAACTATCTTGCCAAGTTAGGCTTGGAGACCTACGGGGATGAGCCTGGCAGATTCTACTCGCCGCATGGGATTGCGGTGGATTCGAAGGGCGACATCTACGTGGCGGAGGTCTCCTGGGCAGACTACGGCAGCAAGATGGACCCGCCGAAAGAGCTACGCTCCATGCAGAAGCTGGTAAAGCAGGGCTAGAGCTCAGAACGAAGTCTAGCTAATAAAAAAGAGGGGCTGGCGATAAGCCAGGCCCTCTTTTCAATTACAGGTGGTGTCGAAGGCTTAGTTGGCCCAGAACACGTGGGTGAGCACCTTGTTGCCGTTCCCCAAATCGACCTCGAATAGGTCGGGGCGGCCTTTACCATCGGTGCTGATGGCTTTGCCCCACTCGCTCATGACCAGCCCAGGCGCCTCGCCCTTTTTGCCCCGGCCATTACCATTTCCTTCGCCGGACCCGCCGTCGATCGGCGCGGCAGAATAGGAGTCAAAGGCATCTAAATGGGCATACATTGAAGCCAACATGTCGTAATCATGCTGGTTTGGGTTCTGGTTTGAACCAGGACTGCTCGAGTAGTCCATGCAGGTGTCAAGATTCAGGTTGTTAAAGTTTTCGTCCTGGTGACCAAGGCCGAATACGTGACCGACCTCCTGGCACATCACCAACTGACGCCACTCGGGTGTGTTGTAGGTGCTAGTGTCGAAGTACGAATCGTTAACCTTCACGTAACCCTTGGTAATGTGGTCTCCGGATGCCCAGATACCAGCGATGCCGAGCCAGCCGTTAAAGCCGTATTGGGCATTGCAAATCTCGACCAAGCCCGAACCGGGGCTGCATTTTCTTGGATTAGTGCGGCCTGCGTCCACGGTATTGTCGAGCACCGGTGACAGGTTCCAATCCGAATTGGCGGCGGCCAGGTGCACATCCCAAGCTCCGGAGACGTTGTCTCCGAGGGACAGAGGCAGGGGACTAGCTGTGCGGGCCCAGTGGTAACTACCCCAGGCGTGGTCTGCACTCGCCACAGCAGGCAGGGTTAGCATCGCAACCAAGAGTGTCGCCACCACAAATAGCGGCCATCGGGTCTTCTTCATCTTCATTTCATCACTCCCACTACGTTCAATAGGCCAGACATCTTCGATTTCCGAACTGATTCGGCCCTGGTTATGTTGATCAGACCTACAAATCGACCAGTTCAGGCTCCTCCGAAAAGATGCATGACGTTTTGGCTATTTCCAGGCGCAGAACGAAGCACGTTTGTCGCTGAAGGGTCCGTTGGAAAAACAGGCTTCGAGCCCAAGTTAGCCTTGCCGCAAGATTATCATAGTGCGCCAGTTCAACAATGCCCTTCGGTTCCAGGTTACATTTGCTTTCTTGACGTCATTGTTAGGCTGCGCTTAAGGGTTTGCCCTCCGCACGAATCACAGGAAAATAGCGTAATTGTTCGTATTGCGCTGATTCTTGATTTCATGTGCAAATCTTAATCCCATCTGGTTTATATCTAGGAGGCAGGCCGGCGGAGCAGATTAACGAGAAGAGTGGTTATGTTTTGTATAGGCGACGATTATGTGAATGGCTGTTTAATACGGTTTCGCAGGCCCGAATACGGGATATATTATGCGTATTGCGGTCTGCACGAACAACCTACGGGTGTAAACAACAGGGTGTAGACCACCGGCTACTTCGTGGCTGAATTACGAAGTTAAGGACGAGGAGGAAGTGGTGAATAGACGATGGAGCATCCTGGCGGCGTTAACAGCTGCCATTGTCCTTGCATCCACGGTAGGGACCTACCACGTGGATGCCGACGCTCCCGAATACGTCTACATAGACGCTGATGAGAGCTCGCCTGAGGTACAGAGTTTTCTGGCGCGTAGCGATGGTGGAATATAGGCACGGATTCCAGGGCGGCTTCTCTGTCAAGCTGGATGGCAAATCCAGGCAGGACGTTAAGAACCTTGGTCTAAGCACGAGCAACGTAGCGGTCTACCATCCCAACGGTGTACCCTCAGACCCTACGCCTTATGGAATTGAGCAGATCTACTCTGATACTGGTATTAGCCAGACATCCGGTGGCGCAGGCATTACCATTGGTCACCTGGATACCGGCATTGACCGGAATCACCCCGACCTGGTTGGCCGTGTAGTGGGTTGCAAGGATGCCACTGGTAGCCTTGCCCTAAGTGATGCAGCCAACAATACCTGCCAGGACTGGGACGGCCACGGCACCCACACGGCTGGTTCGGCTGTGGCTGATGGTGGCTCCACTCACACCGGCATTTGGGGCGTAGCTCCGGAGGCGGGCCTTTATTCCATAATGGTCTGCTCCTCCTCGGGTTGCCTTGCCGACGACATTGCGGCAGCCATAGATTACCTGGGTAATAACAATCTCGTTAACGTAATAACAATGAGCATTGGCGGTCCGTCGTCTGACTCTCGGATAGCGGCAGCCATAGACAGGCATAAGGGCAGCATTCTATTTGTAGCCTCGGCTGGTAACACTGGACCTGCCCGCGGTAGCATAGAGTATCCTGCCTGGGACCCTAACGTCATTGCCGTTGCGGCCATAGATAATGCCGAGTCTGTGACTAATTTCAGCAGCCGAGGCGTGGACGACGGTGACGACAGCGTGGTTAGCATCGGCGAAATCGAGTTTGCCGCTGCCGGCAAAATTGTGGAATCAACGTTCCCTACTGCAATTGAACCTAGCGGTTATGCCTATTACTCGGGCACTTCCATGGCCGCACCGCAGGTCGCGGGCCTGGCTGCAAAGCTGTGGCAGGGCGACCCCAATAGCACCAGAACGTATCTGAGGACGACGGCTACTGATATCACGAGCGGCAGGGGCGCAGGCGTTGGCTACGATGTAGCCTCCGGATATGGACTGCCCCACGTAGGAACGGCGTCACCACCTCCTCCGACATCTGACCCGGTTTTGACTTCTATCGACGTTTCGCCTGCCAATAAGACCATAGAGAAGGGCAAGTCCCAGCAGTACAAGGCTGTTGCGAATTATGACGACGGCTCTTTTGTAAACGTGACGTCAAGCGTTAACTGGGATAGCTCTGATACAGCCGTGGCCACTGTGGATGACACGGGTATGGCCAACGGCGTAGAAGAGGGCACCGCGAATATCGTGGCACTTATGGACGGCGTTATTAGTAACAACGCGACGCTGACCGTAAGTTCGGCACCCCCCGTAGTTCTTAAGCTGATGCACGTTGGAGACATAGATGTCTCGATCAAACAAGGTAGGCGTGGTAGGTGGGAGGCATACGTGACTGTCCTTGTTCACGACTCCGGCGAAGTTGCCGTAAATCGGGCCAGGGTTGAGGTTACTTGGACTACACCTGACGGAACCGATACTGATTCCTGCCGTGTAAAGCTGGATGGCACCTGTAGGTTCAGAAGTGACAGATTTGATGACGGCGTAGCCGGTGTAACGTTCCAAGTCACCGGTGTCGGCCATAAGACGTATACCTATGACCAGGACGACAATCACGACCCGGATGCAGATAGCGACGGCACCACGATGGTGATCTTCAAGCCGTAGCACTTCAAAATCGCCAAATGGATTAGCTAGAAAGGCCGCTCTGATTAGTTTCAGGACGGCCTTTCTGTTGTTGTGGGATTCCAAGGTGCCATATACTGGAACTACGTCACAACGCCCCACGCCAAAGCCTACGTGCGCGGGGCGACGCAGCGAAAGCACCTAACGCAGCATCAGCCGAGGAACGTATGACGACCAATCACAAGGTAAGCAGGCTAAAAATAGGCGACGATGGGTTGGACTTGGAGTGGAGTGACGGCCACATGAGTCACTATGAGTCCAAGTACCTGCGAATCAACTGCTCATGTGCTGAATGCGTGGAAGAGTGGACGAACCGGCCTCTACTGGACCCTGCCACTGTGGAGGCGAACATTCGCATAGAAGACCACATTCCTGTGGGTAAATATGCTATTCAATTCCTCTGGAGCGATACCCACTATACGGGCATTTACCCATTTGAACTGCTTAGAAAGTTGTGTCCTTGCGACGAGTGCAAGGCAAACGCCAAAAGCTAAGGCAAAAAAAAGAGGGCCGGTCAATTGACCGGCCCTCTTTTTTTCTCATGACGCAGCCTATGCAGGCTTGAACTTCGGCAGAGCGATCGTGTCTGTGATGTCCTCGAACACCACTTCTAGCGCCATGCCAACTTGCAGCTTCTCAGGCGTAGGGTCGTCCATGACGATGTTTGTTGCCATGATAGGTCCCTCTTCAAGCTCCACCATTGCAGTAACGAAGGGCACATCCGGCACGAAACCAGGATGGGGCGCCCTCTGCACTATGCCGTAGGTGAATAGCGTGGCCTTGCCACTGGCCTGAACCCAGGTGGTGTCCCTGGAAAAGCAGCACGGCGAAATGTCCCTGGGGTAGAAGTAGACCTTGCTGCAGGCGTTGCACTTGCGCAGCCACAGCTCCTTCTCCTTGGCCTTCTGCCAGTAGTGGTCGGACTCGAACTGCGGGACGGGTATTGGCTTTTTGTAATCGGAAGTCATTATCGGCTCCTCATTATAAGTAGTTGTTAGTCGACACCCAGGATTACGGTTCCTGTGGATGACAGGGACCCGCCGGTACCGTGGACCAGAGACAGCTTGGGATTATCAATCTGCCTTTCGCCGGTCTCGCCGCGAAGCTGACGTACCGCCTCGAGCACCAGGAACATGCCATACATGCCCGAGTGTGTGTAGGACAGGCCGCCACCGCTGGTGTTCATGGCGAAGTTTCCACCGGGTGCCGTGCGCTGGTCCTTGACGAAGTCAGGAGCCTCTCCGGGACCGCAGAAGCCCAGGCTTTCCAGTGTGGCCAGCACAGTGTAGGTGAAGGAGTCGTAAATCATGGCCAGATCGATGTCGTTGTGAGTGACGCCTGCCATTTTCATGGCAGCAGGGCCGGAGTTCCTGGCCCATGTGCGGGTTAGGTCAGGCATCTGGCTAAGGATGCCGTGGTCGTGGCCCTCGCCTGCGCCCAATACGTATACGGGCTTCTTGGGCAGGTTGCGTGCGCGCTCGGCCGTAGTGACCACGTATGCGCCGCCGGCGTCTGTCACCAGGCAGCAGTCGAACAGATGGAAAGGCCACGAGATCCAGCGGGAGTCGTGGTAGTCGTCGAAGGACATTTCCTGACCCTGCATGTAGGCCTTGGGGTTAAGGTTGGCCCACTTGCGGGTTGCCACGGCTACCTCGGCCATGCCCTGCCGAGTATAGTCGTCGCCGTAGATGTGCATGTAACGTCGGGCGGCCATGGCGTAGTTGATGGGGGCGCCGATGAACCCGTACGGAATCTCGTATTGCGGCCCCGGATCCGAGGCGTTCGCGCCGGGCCGGGAACGGGCGCTGCGTCCCGCCTCGCCGTGGGTGACCAGGATGGTGTCGCAGTAGCCGGCGTTGATGGCGGCCATAGCGTGGGCTATGTGGATGATGAACGACGATCCGCCAACTGCCGTGGTATCTGTGAACATGGGCTGTACGCCCAGGTACTCGCCCAGGTTGATCGTTGAGGTGCCAGCCGTCATAAGGCCGTTGACGTCCTTCATTGTCAGCCCGGCGTCCTCCAGGGCGTTGTAGGCAGCTTCGGCATGAAGCTGAAGATTTGATTTCTCTACTCGTCCGATCTCGTCGGATTCGGCTACGCCAACTATGGCGACAGTTCTGCGCAAATCAGCCATTGCGTGCTCTTCCTCCTCTTTTTAGATGTATAGCGGAAAGCAATTTTCATGATGGCACACGGTGCGGGAAGGCGTGCCCACGCCAGTGCCGCCGCCTAGCATATAACGGCGACGGCGGTATGGCAAGGAACCATAATTCCGGTGGATAGATTGTCTACTGTAGGGGCGAGTAGTCGGTGGGATTCAGAAGACTGTTGGACACGCGCTTAACGATGAGACCGTTGGCCTCGGATTCTGCGCGGACCTTCTGCCACTCTGGGTCGTTGCGGAAGGATTCCCAGGCCCTTTGACGCTGTCCGGCGTCTTCAAAGGCCACGATGTAAATGAGTCTGTCGGAGAAGTCGCCTACCTCGGAAGTCCAGTAGCCGATGTTCTTGATGCCGTGTCGCTCGAAGATCTTGGTGGTGTGGTCGCGGAATCGGGCGTGAAGGTTAGGGAGCATTCCAGGTAAAGTCTCGTAAACGCGGTACTCGTAGATCATGGTGGCCTCCTATTAATTAGCACGTAGTTAGCGGGTATTCGCTCGCTGCCAATTGTCGTGGGGGAGGCCAATGCCTGTCAACTGTTCCCTAAGATGAACAGGGAGGCGTCATGCGATGCCCAGGCTGTTTGCCACATCGTCCGCCAGCACCTGAAAATCAGGAGAGGATTCATCGGGGCCAAACAGGCCGTTCATAGGGGTGATTGATATACGGCTGTTGCGAATGGCCCATATGTCCGTGCCCTCGGCGACGGTGGGGTTGATGTTCTTGTTGTGCTTTATCCAGTAGTGAGTCGCTCGACCGTTGGTTCCCCGCTCCACGTTCTCCAGGTATTGGCGTGGTCCCAGCCGGGTGATGTCTACATTCTGGATGCGGTCCGGCGTGGCGTTGGGTAGGTTGACGTTAAACATGAGAGGCGCCGTGAATCCATTACTGGAAATGGATTTTGCCAGAGTTTTGGCCGTTAGCGCGGCTGCATCGTACTGGACGTTGGTGAGAGAGGCCACTGAAATAGCGATGGAGGGTATGTTGCGAAAGTAACCCTGCATTGCTCCGCCAAACGTCCCGGATACCATCACGTCCATGCCTAAATTTGAACCCTGGTTGATCCCGGAAACCAGCAGGTCGATGGGACCGGACACCAGGCTTTCCACTGCCAGAACAACGCAGTCCGCCGGCGTGCCTTCTACCGCAATCGTGCGAATGCCTTCCACTGGAGGTGGGTCCACTTCGCGGGTCCGAACGACGGCTTGCAGCGTAAGCGCAGCGCCGATACCACTCTGGTCGCGGTCTGGCGCAACGACTGTCACGGTGCCTAGCTCCTGTAATGCCCTGGCCAGCGTCCATAGGCCGGTCGCGTTTACGCTGTCGTCATTGGTGATGAGGATGTTCAAGCGGGTCTCCAATAAACCATATTGCGGTCACTCATCATATCACCATGTTGTCGATGAGCCGGGTTTTGCCGATGTGCACGGCCATGGAGGCCAGAGCTTGTCCGTCTATATTACTTAGCTCCAGCAAGGTGAACGGGTCGGCCACGCTGACGTAACCAATCTGCGCCAGGGGTTCGCCCTCGATTAAGTTTCGCATGGCTAGCTTGATTTCCTCAGCATCGGCGACCCCGGAGTCTCGCATGGCCTTGGCTTTGGACAGCGCGCGGTACAGCACCAACGACGCATTACGTTCGTCGGGGCTGAGGTTTACGTTGCGGCTGCTGAGGGCCAGACCGTCCGGTTCCCGCACCGTAGGACAAACGACAATTTCTGCGCCCAGGTTAAGGTCGGTATTGAGCCGTTGTATGACCAGGCATTGCTGCGCGTCCTTCTGACCGAAGTAGCACCTGTCGGGCCTGACGATGGTCAACAGTTTGCATACGACTGTGGCGACGCCCTTGAAGTGGCCCGGCCTGTGTTCCCCCTCCAGCCTGGAGGCGATGTTGCCTACGTCCACCTGCGTCTCGAAGCCCGACGGGTATACCTCTTCGGCACGTGGGGCGAAGACTAGATCAACGCCAGCTTCCCTGAGCATGGCAAGATCGGCGCCCATATTCCGTGGGTAGGCCGAAAAATCCTCATTAGGACTGAACTGCGTAGGGTTAACGAAAATGCTGACGGCGACCGTAGCGTTTTCGGCACGGGCCCTCTGCACCAGCGACATGTGCCCCTGGTGTAGGAATCCCATGGTGGGCACCAAGCCCAACGGTTTGGCCGCACCTGCAGACGTATTCCGAAATTCAGCTATAGTGTCGATTACTTTCATGCAGTCAGGACTTATACCGTCTCGAAGTGCTGGCCGGTAAGCTCCTGCGCCACCTCAGGCTTCATATTGAAGCTCTCCTTTTCATTGGGGAAGGTCCGGGCCTGCACATCGCTGACATATCGCGAAACTGCGTCCTGAATAACTTCCGACAGGTTGGCGTATTTTCTGGCGTGCTTGGGAGCGAAGTCGTCGAATAGCCCCAGCAGGTCGTGGAACACCTGAACCTGACCGTCGCAATGCACGCCCGCGCCTATACCTATGGTGGGGATGCTGAGTCGTTCGGTTACCATCTGGGCCAGTTGCGTGGGTACGCCTTCCAGGACCAGAGCGTAAGCGCCAGCCTCTTCCAGGGCCTTAGCGTCGTCGATTAGCTCGACAGCAGCCTTGGTGGTGCGTCCCTGGATTCGGTATCCGCCAAGCTGGTTCACCGCTTGAGGAGTCAGGCCCAGGTGACCCATCACAGGTATGCCTGCCTGCACAATCTTTCGCACGATGTCAGCCACCGGGCGTCCGCCCTCCAGCTTAACCGACTGGCAACCGCCCTCTTTAAGCAGGCGTCCGGCGTTGCGAACGCCGTCGGCAGCGTCGGCCTGATAGCTCATGAATGGCATGTCGCCGACTACGTGAGTCTTCTCCGTGCCGCGCATTACTGCCTGAATGTGGTGGATCATATCCGCCATAGTCACGGGTACCGTGGAGTCGTGGCCCATTATTACGTGCCCGAGGCTGTCGCCAACCAGAATGATAGGTATGCCCGCCCTCTCGACTATCATGGCCGACGTGTAGTCGTAGGCGGTTATCATGGCTATCTTCTCGCCACGCGCCTTCATGTTCTTCAGGTCTCGGATTGTCACTCGCATCTGGTACCTCCTCTTGTCTTTCTTGAGTGAGGGCCTATGTCCGTTATCGCTCTCGAAATTTCTCGATGTTACGGCGAATCTCTTCGCCTGTGTTTTCGTTTAGGCCGCGCTCTACAGCCTGGGGCAGCCCGGCGAGCGCGAGTTCGCAGTAAAGCGGAAGCAGGCTGGGATCACGGTCCCGCAGCGCCTCCAGGTGTTTGTTTATGGTGCCGATGTCACCGCGGGGATAAGGACCAGCTACCGCACCCGGTATGCCCGACGCTTCGATATTGTTAGCGACCGCTCGCATCATGGGGAGCAGCGCTTTAACGCCGTCCGCGCGGGTGTAGCCTATGTGCTCCCAAACGCCGCCGGCGATGCCCACAAGGCAGGTGAGCAGGTTGCCCATCAGGACGCCGCTCAGGTGGTAGAGCACCTTATCTTCAGCTCTCAGAAGGACAGGATTCGCTCCGATATCGTGGGCCATCCGCTCCAGGTATGGCCTTATGTCGTCTCCGGCCTCAATGCCGAACGTTGTGCCGGGTATGCTCTTCACCCCATTTTCCACAGACGAGAAGGCTTGCAGCGGATGGAATGCCCCTGGTATCGCGCCCTGGGCCTTTGGTCCGTCGAACAGGTCCAGCGACGCCGCTCCGGAGCAGTGCACCACCGCCTGACCTTGGCTCCACGTCACAGATGCTGCCACCGGGCTAATGTAGTCGTCCGACGTGGTTACGAAGGCCACATCAGCCAAATCCGCCGCCTCCTGGTAGCCCTGGTAGGCTTCGCAGCCGCTGATCCGCTCGGCAAATTCGTTGGCCGAGGCTTGTGTCCTGCTGGCCACGGCTATTACGGGATAGCCAGCGTTTGCCAGGGCCAGCGCCAGAGAGCCACCGACCTTGCCTGCGCCCAGAAAGGCTATCTTCGACTGCCGGTTGAAACTAGTCATGTTTTGCCAACTCACCAATGCAGGGAATTCCACCCAGGCCTGTGGCCATGCGAATGGCCCGCACTATGGCATCGCTGACGCAGACCGCGGCGGCGGCCAGTATCCGGTTAAGTTCGACCTCTGGCTCGTGCTTGCCAGTTGCCAGCCCGAATATGACGTCTCCGTCGCCCATTAGGTGGGCAGGTCTTACCGCCATGGCCAGGCCGTCGTGGGACGATGACGCTAGCTTGTTGGCTTGCTCTTTCGTTAGGCGGGCGTTGGTCGCCACAACTCCAATAGTCGTGTTGGTTCCCGGCACCACCTGCGGCCTCTTGAAGTTTGGAGAGGTCATGAGCTCCAGCGAATCCAACATTAGTCCGGAGTCTGGGTTACGCGGGCCTGCAACCAGCGCGCCCGTGCGGTGCTCGTACACGCCGCCTATGGCGTTAACAGCAGTTATTGCGCCCACCACAAGGCCGTCGCCCAGATGTATGCTGGATGTTCCAATGCCGCCTTTGACGCCCCGGTCGTAGCCCATGACCTTGCCCACGGTGGCTCCTGTGCCGGCTCCAACGCTGCCCTCTTCGACAGGCTCTCTTGAGGCGCTTTCGCAGGCCGCGTAGCCGTCTTCAGGTCCAGGGCGGACCTTGTTTGTAATCATTCTCAGGTCGTAAAGTATCGCCGCCGGGACTATGGGCACCTTAACGTCACCAGCCTGGTACCCAATGTCTCGCTCCTCAAGGTAGCGCATGACACCCGACGCAGCGTCCAGTCCGAAGGCGCTGCCCCCACTGAGCAGGATGGCGTGAACGACGTTGACGTTATACGTGGGGCGCAACAGGTCCGTCTCGCGGGTGCCGGGCGACGGGCCACGTACGTCGACACCACCAACGGCTCCGTCCTCGCACAGGATTACGGTACAGCCGGTTGCCGCCTCCAGGTTAGTACTATGACCCACCTTCACGCCCTCTACGTCTGTAATGCCCATTGAATCAGTCAAATACATCCCAAACAACGACAAAAGCCTTTCCGACCCTCGTCAGAAAGGCTTTGTCCCGTTACAATTGTGGCTGCGCAGACGCCTACCAAGGCGCTTAGTTCGATTTTCATTGTAATGCTCACCGTTCCCGGCTAGGATTGGCTGCCTCTATATAATAACAGGGTAGATTCTAGGGTTCAAATGCCCAACGTTGCAGGTTCGTTATGGGCTTCATCAAATATTCGATACTATTGAAATGAGGGTTCGAATTGGCGATTTCGACAGTAATATTCGACATGGGCGGTGTGATCGTCTGGACGCACTGGGAACACGCCACCGAACCCCTGGGACGCGCGGCTGGTATGGCTCCCGAGCAGGTGCTAGAGACCGTCCTTAACAGCGATACGCACCTCGCTTACATGCGCGGGGAGATCGATACAGGCGAGTTCGCAAGCAGCGTAGCGGCCAGCCTGGACATCAAAATGCCCGCTGACGAACTCATGGGCCATTGGAATTCCATTCTGGCCCCAAATCTCGAAGCCCTGCCTTTGTTAGAAAGAGTTAAGGGAAAACACAGACTGGTGCTGGGCTCCAACACGGACGAGGAGCATTACAAGCGCAGCGCAGAGTTGCAGCCCGCGCTGGCGCTCTTCGCTGACACGTTGTTGTCTTACGAGTTAGGCCATTGCAAGCCGGACACAGCCTTCTTTACTTCTGGGCTGGAAGTATTGGGCGTGTCGCCGGATGAGTGCGTATTCATCGACGACGTGGCTGAAAACATAGAGTCAGCCACCAGCCTGGGTATAACCGGCATACGGTTCGAGTCCATGGCGCAAGTGGAGCTGGAGCTAGAGACATTAGGGCTGTTTCGAGGAGCACCATAAGAAGTCACTTTCTTCCCTATTATTTGATTTGATAGGTTATTCGTGACACGGGATTTCGTTTGCAATTTGGATATTAACGTTTGTGGCACTAGCCGCGATGTTTGGACCCCTTACGGTGCCTAGTCCGGAATGCCGTAGTCGAAAAGGGATTGGGGAAATCCCACTGCACCTTGCCCTTTTTCGTCTCATAATGCTATCTTGATTTTATCATGGGTGTCAGCGACGAATTCCATTTCAATTGGTTACAAGAGGCCGTGAGGCCTCTATATGATGATATGAGGTCCAAGTTGCCGAACAACCCTGTAGTACTGGGGTTGGCGGAAAGGGCACCTAGTATCGTGGTCGAGGAACTGCTTCAAGATCTTCCGTTCCAATACCGACCATGCGACCTGTTCTTGGACGACATTTCCGGCGCTCTTCGCCACGACTTGAACGATCTTTCCGCTCTTGGTGATGTTTTGAGAGCCGATATAGTTACCTGTTTTAGGTCGTCGTTCTTCATAATCAGTAATGCGAAATTCATTAGGGAATTGAAGGCCTTGCTCAATCCAGGCGCTTATATTCTTATAGATTTCCCCATTGGGTCTTCGGACCTGCCGGTGTTGGATTTTCGCTATGACGGTCAGACCGCCGCTGCCATATACGACGTCCAGAGACCTTCGGTATTCAAAACAACCTTCTATGACGACATACTACTGAGAACAACATCTGGAGAAGGTTGAAGCCTTCTGTGGGCACGCGCGTAGGTGGCCCACGAAAACCAACCTCCGGTATATGAAGGCCCATCCTATGAGTTTTCTTAGGACTTTTGGTAAGCTCCGAGGTATTGCTCCGCATAATCTTGGTGAGGCCATTCAAAGTTATCATGCCGCCGATAACGTAGTGTCTCTAAAGGACCTAGAAGAAAATGGTTTCACCATCGAGAAGTTCGACGCCCACTACTTTTACCCAGAGGTAGGCAAGTTCAACCTCTTTAACCTCGTTGTAGCGAGATACGAAGGATAGGCCTTCAGTATCCACAGTCCTTATCCCCACTAGTGCCTGACGCTATTGGCCATCATTATTTGGAATTGACTGAATGTGAGTATTCGGTCAAGCCATTTTGAGGCTCTGTCAGAAATCAATCAAGACTCCGCCGACTTTCTTGTGTTGTAAGTGGTGAGTCTGAAGATATTCCCGAATAAGGGTCAAAACTCAGGAACGTAGGACCGGTCCTAAGCCTAACCGACAATAATGTCCTTGGCCCAGTCCTGGTTCTTCATATACCAGTCCACTGTGCGCTTTAGGCCGTCTTCCAGGGGGACTTGAGGCGCCCACCCTAGAATGTCCCGGGCCTTGTCGATGTTGGCCCAGGTGGCACGGACGTCGGCCTTGTGCATGGGCTTGTGGCCGATGTTGGCCTTCTTCTCCAGCATGTCCTCGATCATGTTGATGACATCCATGAGCACTGCGGGTTTGTCGTTGCCCAGGTTAACTATCTCGTATCCCACCGGCCTGGTGGCCGCTATGGTTCCCCTGGCAATGTCCTCAACGAATGTGAAGTCCCGCGACTGCTGACCGTCGCCGAACACCGTAAAGGGTAGGCCCTCCGCTATGGCCCGGACGAAAATGAAGATGCTCATGTCGGGTCGCCCGGCCGGACCGTACACGGTGAAGTAACGGAGCACGGTGGCGTCTATGTCGTGCAAATGGTGGTAGGTGAACACCATGGTCTCGGCAGCCTTCTTGGAGGCCGCATATGGCGAAAGGGGATTGCTGGTGTTGGCGTCTTCCTTGAACGGCATTGGCGTGTTGTCGCCGTACGCGCTGGATGTGGATGAGAGCACGAACTTCTTGACGCCGAAGTCCTTGCATAGCTCAAGCAGGTTCAGAGTGCCCAGTGTGTTGGCCTCGTAGTAGACCCACGGATTCTCCACGCTGGGACGAACCCCTGCCCGCGCGCCCATGCTGATGACGGATGCGAAGGGTGGGTTGCTTTCGGCGGCGTATTTGACGAATAGCGACTTCATGGAGCCAAGGTCTGAAAGGTCGCGGTGGTAGTAGTGAAAGTTAGGCCTGGATTCTAGTTCGCCCATGCGCCAGTGCTTCAGGCGAACGTCGTAGGCGTCGTTCATGTTGTCCACGCCTACAACAGTCTCGCCGCTGTCCGTAAGCATGCGGCAAACGTTAGATCCTATAAATCCTGCGCAACCGGTCACGAGTGTCGTCAAAAGGGCCGTACCTCCGAAAACCTATGCCAATCTGGCACCTATTTCAGGCTATGGCAAGGCCTTGCCTCTGTCAATGGCCTACGCGGTGTCGGTCTGCGCCTTCATGGGAGCTAGGGGATGATTGAGTTCATAAAAAATGCCCCGGCGACGGTGGAACATCCCGGAGCGTGGCCACACCTGTATGAACAAACATGACGGCTACATTATATCAACCTAGTGCCCGCTGCTGCTATATGCGGGGTGAAATCCGTTTGCCCTGAGCTTTTCGAAGGGCAGGCCCAACAAATTAACCTTTCACCCTCACAAAATCACACCTTTCTCCTGTAAGCTGGCAATCGCGTCCCAGTCGTAGCCCATCTCCAGAAGAATCTCTTCGGTGTGCTCGCCGAGCTCTGGGGCCACGGTGCGGATGCTGTGAGGAGTCTCGCTGTACCGCAGGGGGTGGTCGGCTAGCTTGACCGGCCCCAGCGTCGGATGGTCGACGTCGGCGATGTAGCCGTTGGCGATCACCTGCGGGTCGTCTTTAAGCTCCGATAGCCGTTGCACGGGCGAGAAGATAAAGTCGCCTGAGCTTGCCAGGATTTCCGCCCACTGCTCGTAGGTCTTTTCCGAGAACTTCTTGTCTAATATGGCGATCAGCTCGCCCCTGTTTTCTCCGCGCGCGTCCATGTCGTGGAACCTCGGCTCGTCGATAAGCTCCTCGATGCCCAATGCGCGGGCGAAATCGGCCCAGTAGCGGTCTGCCTGGAAGTTGGCAAGCATGATCCAGCGGTCGTTCTTGCACTTGTAGTAGTTGGCCAGAGGATTGAAAGCGGCGTCTCTTGGTGAGTGGTAGCTGTTGTTAATCTCGGACGGTGGTCGGTCCAGGGTGAGCTGGCCCATGCCAACCGCCAATCCCTGCAGCCAAATGGCGCTTCCGAGATGTGATGCATCCACCTGCTGGCCTATGCCGTGGATGGACCGGGCCATTAGCGCCGCGAGAATGCCCCAGCCTAAAGTGATGCCGCCGATCTGGTCGCCAACAACGCCTTGAATGGGGTAGGGGTCCGATCCGTCCGGTCCTGTGGCGTACATTAGGCCACTCCGTGCCTGAGCAGCCGAGTCCAAGGCGGGCATCTCTGCATCTGGGCCTTTGGGGCCGTAGCCCGACCCGGATGCGTATATGAGCTTGGGATTAATCTCTCGAAGCACCTCGTAGGACAGCCCTAAACGCTCCGCAACTCCCTTCCTAAAATTTTGGATAAAAACGTCGGCGTCTTCTACCATTTTTAAGACGACATCTACCCCCTCTTGCTTCTTGAGGTCCAGGGCGATGGAGCGTTTATTGCGCTGAATGGCCTCGAAATACGATGTGCGCCCGCCGGGTAGGCTGCGATCAACGCCGCCGGCGCGGAACACGGTGCGGCCTGGGTCTCCGTCCAGCGACTCGATCTTGATGACGTCAGCGCCCAGGTCTCCCAGCATGGTGGATGCGATGGGCCCGAACTGCCATATGGTCCAGTCGACGATTTTGATGCCCTGCAATGCGGCTGGCTTATTTTGTGAAGTCATTGGCTTTCCTATCTTAATCACCGGCTACGAGACACAGTGTCGGAGCGCCTGTACAGGCAATCGGAGTCTAGGCTCAGCGCCTGTCTGTGTCAAGAAGCGACTCTGCCTGTTGAGCGCCCCAAAACGTTCAGACAAAAAAATGTCTTTACTTGACAGTACAGCCCTTGAAGATACAATTGCCAGGGTACGAAATGGTGTTTTCCGGAGGAGCGACTATGGTATGACAAGTAGCAGAAAAATCAGCGGGGGCCAACTGATCGGTAGGGCCTTGCAGTTGGAGGGCGTCAAGAACGTCTTTGGGATTGCAGGCGACCATGTTCTCCCCGTGATGAACGACATGGATGACATGGGCTTTCGGTTCGTAGACACGCGGCACGAGCAGGCGGCCGTACACATGGCGGACGCATGGGGGCGCATTACGGGACAGCCCGGCGTTGTCATGTACACCACGCCAGGATTCGCCAACGCCATACCCGGCCTGACCGCCGCGATGCATTCAGGCAGCCCCGTGATATCCATTAGTGGTTGTGCGGAGATTTCCGAGCTTGGCCGCGGCGCTATGCAAGAAATCGACCAGATAGGCATGGCCAAGCCCGTTACCAAGGGCGCGTGGATGGTCACCGACCCCCGGCGCATACCCGACATGATTGCTCACGCTGTCAGGGTGGCCTACAGCGGCAGGCGAGGGCCAGTCCATTTGACCATACCCGTGGACCTTCAGCAGGAGTTCGTATCCGAGGACGAGGTGAAATTTTACGAGCCGTCCGAATATCGCGGAATAGGGGCGGCCAGAGCGTCCGAGGACCAGGTCCGCCAGGCTATCGAGATTCTTAACAGCGCCGAGAGGCCTCTGCTTATAGCGGGAAGCGCGGCGGCCTACACCAGCAACGGCGAATACCTGGCCAAATTTATTGAGGCAACGAAGCTGCCACTAATGACGGAGGGTGACGCGCGGGGACTGGTTTCCGACGAGCACCAGTACTGCTTCGGCTTCTTCGACAGGGCGCTTAACCGCGCGGCGCAGATGGTGGGAGACGCCGACGTGGTCGTGCTGATGGGTCGTAAGCAGGACCTGATTATGGGCTACGCAATGCCGCCCGTGATAAATGCAAATGCCAAGATAATCCAGATCGACCCATCCGAAGCTGAGATTGGCCGTAACAGGGGCGTTGCCGTTGGCATAGCTGGCGACGTCGGCGCGGTTGTGGAGCAGCTAACAGCCGAGGCGGCCAAGCACACCTGGAAAGACCTCCCCTGGCTCAAAGTGCTATCGGAGGCCCGCAAGGAGTGGGACGCGCACCTGGAAACGTTTGCCGAGCCCCAGGTCCCGCTACACGCTATGACGGTGCACAAGGCCATACGCCAGAATCTTGCCGAGGACGACTACCTGGTTTTCGACGGCGGCGACTACTGCCACTGGGGTCGTGCCTACCTGCCGGCGAGGGTCCCCAAGAGCTGGTGGTACGTGCCGACGCTGGGAATGCTGGGCCACACCATACCCACGGCTATGGCATGCAAGCTGGCTCATCCCAACCGGCGGGTGCTTGCATTTACGGGCGACGGGGCCTTTGGTTTTAACGGCATGGAGTTCGACACGGCGGTTCGCCATCACCTTGCTATAGTTGCCGTGATGGGTAACGACTCTGCATGGGGCATAGACCGCCAGATTCAGATAGGAGTCTATGGCAAGCCTGTTGCCACAGACCTGCTGCCGACGCGCTACGATCAGGTTGTGCGAGGGCTGGGAGGCTACGGCGAGATGGTGGAAAACCCGGAGGACCTTCCTTACGCTATCGAGCGTTGCATGAAGCTGGAGCGGCCCTCGTTAATTAATGTGCAGATTCAGAGGCAGTCCAGTCCGCGAGGGCAGGCTGCCATCAATCGCTGGAAGGCGCACACGGCGAAGCCCGACTAATTTGCGCGTGCGTGTGTTGTTAATGAAATTGCCTGACATTCAAAACAAAGGATATGTGTGAAGACAAACCTGAAGCTTAGTGTTGTGGATCAGTCGCCTGTGCGCCAGGGCGGCACTGCCCGAGACGCCGTTCTGGAAACGGTAGAGTTGGCCAAGGCGGCAGAGCGCTTGGGGTACCATCGCTACTGGGTCGCCGAGCACCACAACGTTGCCAATTTTGCAGGGACTGCCCCCGAGGTGCTTATAGGCCAGATCGCGGCTGCCACATCCACGATACGCGTGGGCAGCGGCGGCGTGATGTTATCGCACTACAGCCCCTTCAAGGTAGCGGAGACCTTTCGCATGCTGGAGACGTTCTTCCCCGGTAGAATCGACCTGGGACTGGGAAGGGCGCCGGGAAGCGACCAGCTAACTGCGGCAGTGCTGTCCCACCCGCGCCAGCGTATCGACGTACGTTACTACCCTGACCAGGTTCGGGACCTCGTAGGCTTTCTCAATAACAGTGTGGACCCGGAACATCCCTTCGCATCCGTGCATGCCGGGCCGGGTGAGTTCACCGCTCCGGATGTATGGCTGCTGGGCTCCAGAGCGGATAGCGCGTCCATGGCGGCAGAAATGGGCCTCCCCTTTAGTTTTGCCCATTTTTTCGGTATGGCCGTGGAACAAGGGCCTCTCATAGCCGACATGTACCGATCGCAGTTCAAGCCTTCCAAGTACCTGTCCGAGCCCAAGGTAAACGTTGGCCTCCAAGTCTTGTGCGCCGAGACAGAGGAAGAGGCGCAGCGAATTGCTTCTAGTAGGAACGTTGCAAGGGTGAAGTCCGTGCAGGGCACGAGGGAGGCTGTTCCGCCAATCGATGAGGCGCTGGCATACCAGTTCCGGCCCGACGAACTGGCCTACATCAACCAGCTACGCGAGCATTACATCGACGGCGACCCCCAACAGGTAAGGGAGAAGATTGAAGCAGTAGCGGAGTTGTACAAGACCGACGACGTTGGCATCGTGACAATCTGCTACGCCTTCGAGGACAGGGTGCGCTCGTATGAACTGGTGGCCGAGGCGTTTGGCCTCAGTGAATTAAAGAAGTAACCAAAACGGAGGCTATGCCTGTTCATGACATTATCGAATAACAGACCTGAGCCTAGATTTAGCTGGTTCGTGCCTATTGACGGCGATGGCGAGCACATAGGCACGTTAAAGGCTGAGCGTCCTCCGACCTTTGAATACCTCAAACAGGTGGTGCAAACGGCTGAGGACGAGGGCTACTACTCGCTGCTAATTCCTACCCGCTTCGCCAATGGCCTGTTCGAGGAGCGGGAGCCGCTGGCAGAGACTTGGACCACCGTGACCGCGCTGGCAGCAGTCACCAAACGCATACGCTTTCTTGTGGCTGTCAGGCCCGGCTTCATATCTACAGGCCTTTTCGCGCAGATGGCTGCAGCGCTGGACAACATCAGCGAAGGCCGCATCGACCTCAACGTTGTCCCCGGCGGCATCCAGGGCGACTTCGAACGTATGGGAGAGGTCTCGGACCACGCGCACCGCTACGCCAGAGCTGAGGAGTTCATTGAGGCCTGCCGGAAACTGTGGGCTGGTTCTCCTGAGCCTGTGGACTACCAGGGGGAGCACATCCGGCTGAACGGCGCTATCTGCTCGCCAGGTCCAGTAGGCGATGGCCCGAAGTTCTACCTTGGAGGGGCGTCCGATGCGGCGTTGGGTTTGGCGGGAAGGCAGTCTGACACATATCTGGCCTGGATCATGCCGCTAGAAGGCATCGAGACGCATATCCGCAGGGCCAACGAGCAGTTCCAGGCGGCGGGCCGACAGGGAGTTCATGGTCTTCGCACCCACATCATCGTTCGCAACACTGAGAGCCAGGCTTGGGACGCTGCCGGGGATCTGCTGTCCAGAGCAGAAACGGTGGTGAAAGGACAAAGACAGGCCGTGTTCGCAGGCACGGCTATGGTGGGGCAGAGAGCGCAGGCCCAGGTTGTCGAGGAACACAGGGTCGGAGCCCACCTGTGGAACGGAATTTCTACGGTGCGGGTCAACTGTGGCACGGCAATAGTGGGCTCGCCTCAGCAGGTGGCGGAGGAGTTACTGGGCTACTGGCGGCTGGGCATCGATGAGTTCATCCTTTCCGGCTACCCCCACGTCGAGGAGTGCAGCAGGGTGGCATCGGATGTCTTGCCCATAGCAAAGGAGCTGATGAACGCGGAGCGATAGGCACCACGTCTTCAGTAGATCGAAAAAATAGCCGATTGATATCAAGATTTGAATAAGAGATTGAAGGAGGGGTGAAAAATGCGTTGGGTACGTTACGAGGCAGACGGAAATACGTCGTTTGGCATACTAAACGGCGAGCAGATTAGCGAGGTTACGGGCAGCCCATTTGAGAGCTACAGCGAGACTGGCACCACCCGGTCCCTGGATTCAGTAAAACTGCTAATTCCCTTTGAGCCCAAGACCTTTTACGCGGCGGGCATTAACTACGAAGAGCACGTGCGAGAGGCTGCCAAGCTACTTGGGCGGGAGCCGGACCTACCGGACAAGGCAGACATTGGCTATCGCGCCAACAATGCACTGATTGCACATAACGAAGCTATCGTGAAGCCCAAAGACGCTGGGGAGCGTTTCCAATACGAGGGCGAACTGGTAGTTGTCATTGGCAAGCAGGCTAAGCATCTGACCGAGGCCAACGCGCTGTCCTGTGTTCTGGGCTACACCATAGGCAACGATGTGAGCGAACGCGACTGGCAGTCCGCTGACCGGACAATGTGGCGCTCCAAGAATTCCGATACCTTTAAGCCTATGGGGCCGTGGATTGAAACGGATGTGGAGCTTGATAAGCTACGAACTCAGGTTCGCGTTAACGGCGAAGTCGTTTCGGACTTCCCCACTAACAATATGATCTTTGGCGTTGCGCACTACCTCAGCGTAATGACCCAGCACATCACGCTTGTTCCTGGCGACATGGTCTGGATGGGCACCGACGGAGCCACGCAAAACATGAAGCCAGGGGACACCTGTGAGGTGGATATTGACGGCATCGGCGTGCTCAGCAACCCCGTAGTTCTGGAGGCATAATTCATGGCCACGATTAATTCTGTTTTGGGGCCAATGGACACCGCCGACATGGGATTCACCCTGTCCCACGAGCATGTAATCACCTCATCGGCGAGCATCCAGCAGCTATATCCGGAATTCATAGACCGTGATGGCACGATAGCGCGGGCCATTCACGACCTTACGGAGGCCTATAACGAAGGCCTTCGCACCATAATCGACGTTACCACTATAGACCTTGGTCGGGATATTCGTATGCTGGAACAGGTCTCCAGAGAGACGGGCGTCAATATCATCTGTGCCACCGGCGTCTGGCGGGACATTCCCCGAGTTTTCTGGACCGCCTCTCCAGATGCCATAGCGCCGCTGTTCATCAGGGAAATCGAAGAGGGCATCGAAGGAACCGGCATCAGGGCCAGCATCATTAAGGTGGCCAACGACATGGGCGGCGTGACCAACGAGGGGGAGATTATTCTCCGGGCGGCCGCGCGAGCACAAAAGGCCACGGGAGTGCCTATATCATCGCATACGTGGGCCCCTGAACGGGTGGGGGAGCAGCAGGTCCGTATATTCGAAGACGAGGGTGTAGATCTTAATCGGGTCTACGTGGGCCATAGCAACGACACGACGGATTTGGGCTACCTTACCGGCCTGCTGGAGAAGGGCGTTTGGATAGGCTTGGACCGGAACCCAGGCTCTCGGCCGGAGCTTCCCAATTGGGAGGCGCGTACCGAGACTACTTACAAGCTCATCGAGGCAGGTTTCGTGGACCGGATCATGCTTGGCCACGACTGGTCCGTAGCCAGCATACCTGCTCATCGCGAGGCCAGGGCCGTCCGGGACGCAAATAATCCCGACAGCTACCTGTTCATCACCCGTAACGTCTTGCCCAGGCTCCAGGAGTTGGGCGCGTCGCCAGAAGACATTAACAAGATAATGGTGGATAACCCTCGTCGCTTCTTCGAGGGTAAGAAATAGACAATAGAGATTTTAGACCCATGCGTTAACGGTAGGCCAGTGATCGGAGACCGAATGGGGGAAAATATTATCGGAAGGGGAAATGTAGAATGCCAGGAACAGAGCAGACATTAATTGATCTTGACGCAAGTCGTATGAATGCCATGGTTGGTGGGGACGTGACTACGCTGAATGCCCTACTCGCTGATGAGCTCAGCTACTTTCATTCGTCAGCCAGGGTAGACACCAAGCAGAGCCTGATAGGGGGCATGGAGGTTGGTGCCACTACCTTCGACTCTATTACCCCGGCGGATGTGGAAGCTAGGGTTTACGGTTCGTCAGGAGTGGTAACAGGCACAGCACGGTTCAAGG
>MUCK01000006.1 GCA_002816705.1 SAR202 cluster bacterium Casp-Chloro-G4 | reverse complement strand
AGATAGCACCGACTATATGGCGGCATTCTGAAATTGTCAAACGCCACAAACCGCACTCAAATTCACCTCATCTAGAGGAATGGAGTTCCGATCGACTTGGAAAGGCTCTAACGGATATTACCCGGTTGTTAAATAAATGTTACATATCGGCCAGTCTGCCTTTCGGCCATACAACTTCCTTCTTTACGTCACAGGTGTGCTTTCTCCTGGCAAGTTAACCTAAGTTCACGACTTCCTCACACCAACCACCGCACAATCGAGATAGAAGGAGGTACGCCTGATGGCGAATTTCATTGCTCCGATCGCCATTGCGATTGCTGCCCTTGTCATATTGGTTGGATTGATCTTCCTTGTCCTGAAAGCAAAGGGAGGTTCGATTAAAGAGCGTCGTTCTCCAACACGTCTTCAGGTAGGCTTCTGTGTCACAGCTACAGTGGTACTCATCGTACTTTGGATTGTTTATGACCTCTCTGTGGCGATATTTCCTGCGGTGATGCTTCCCATATGGATTCCACTATTGACACAGAGCGAGCAGCGAAATACTAAGCCCAAACTTCTGATTGTGGCCCTGCTTGTTGGCACCGCCTTGCTTGTCGCGGCGCCCGTCCTATTTTTCGTAGTGAGAAATTAGCGATGCCTGGATTTTCGCTTGAACTAGTCCCGCGTCAGATTTCCCAATCTTGAAATTCCGAACCTAAGGCCAGTATCGTACCGTAGTCACGGAACACATTTTTAGAATACCAAGTGGTCAATTCACAGTGGAGACCGATATCTTTATGCTCCTGTAACAAAAGCAAACCTGGGAAGACATACCTTCGATTTACCAGAAGCCTTTGGTGTTTTTTCTACGCGGTGGCCAAAGATCAGGCAGCACGAAGCCTGTTGCCTTGCCCGATGATGACGGTTGCGCGTCGTAAGCGTATACTTGCAGCCGATACAGACTGCCAATAGAAAGCCGAAACCGCGTAGACTAACGCGTCTGCCGGAGCATCGAGAAGAGGAGAACGCTATGTCTCAGCTATCCAACGATGACATACAGGCAATGGGCCGAGCCGTTAACCTGGACATCCAGGAGCCAGACCTGTCCCAGGTTGCCTACAGTCTTAACGCTATGCTGGAGGCCATGGACGAGGTCGACTTACCCGGTCTGAACAACGTGGAGCCTATCCCAATCATTCTGCCATACGATCCCGCGAGCCGATAAGTACATTGGATTTCCAGGGTAATTAGCAAGGCGGAGGAATCGACATGGACACCAAAGACTTAGCATTTCTATCTGTGGCGGAGCAGGCAGAGCTTATACGGACTAAAGAGGTCACGCCAACAGAGGTTGTGCAGGCCTACCTGGAACGCATTGAGCAGGTGGAACCCAAGCTCAATGCATTTATCACGGTGCTGGGAGAGCAGGCATTGCGGGATGCCGAAATGGCCACGGCCGATATCGCAGGCGGCAACTACATCGGCCCGCTTCATGGCATTCCCGTTGGAATCAAAGACCAGATACACACCAAGGGCATCCGTACCTCCAGCGCATCCAAGCATCGCGAAAACTTCGTGCCTGATGCCGATGCCACTGTGGTCACGAATCTGAAGAAGGCCGGCGCCATCGTCCTGGGCAAGCTGAATATGACGGAGTTTGCCTTTGGCGACCCCATAACCTCGGCTTTCGGCGTAACGCGCAACCCGTGGGACCTGGAGCGTAACCCAGGCACCTCCAGCACAGGCTCCGGCGCGGCCACGGCTGCATGCCTCTGCTCCACGGCGTTGGGCGAGGACACCGGCGGCTCCGTGAGAGGCCCGGCGGCCAACTGTGGTCTGACGGGCATACGACCCTCGTGGGGAAGGGTCAGCCGCTTCGGCGTCGACGGCGCGTCGTGGTCCTTCGATACCATCGGGCCGCTGTCACGCACCGTTGAGGACTGCGCCATAACGTTGGGGGCCATTGCCGGTCGTGATCCCAACGACCCTTACACGTGGGAAGCGGCCGTGCCTGACTATCGGGGCCTTCTCACCGGCGACATACGCGGCGTCAAGGTTGGGATCGTAACGGAGCTTGTAAGCGCCGATTCGGGGGTTTCTAATGAGGTGCGGAACGCCGTACTCCGGGCGGCAGATGTCATGCGCCAACTGGGAGCCGACGTGACCGAGGTCTCGCTGCCGCTGACGTCGGTGTCTGGAGTAGCCATGCGGGTGTTGACCAGCGTGGAAAGGGTAAGTCTCAACCCGAGAATGGTCCGCGAGAGGCCACAGGACTTTCATCCGAATATCCGTGTGGGTTTCATGACCGGGGAGATAATCCCGGCTCAGGTCTATTACAAGGCACAGAAGACTCGGGAGCTTGTGCGCCGTCAAGTGTTGGAGGCCTTCGAGACCTTCGACGTGCTCATTCAGCCTACGTCGTCATCGCCTCCAGGCATCATGGACCTTACGCCAGGCATTCGTAGTCAGGACGCTGCGGCCAATGCTCTGAGAGACGCTAACTTTCGGGGCCTCTACAGCTGCGCGGGCAATCCTGCGCTGTCTACCTGCTGTGGCTTCACCGAGGGCGAAAAGCCTTTGCCGTTGCCGCTGCAAATCGCGGCCAAGCCTTTCGACGAGGCGACGGCTCTCAAAGTAGCGCACGCCTATGAGCAGGCGACCGACTGGCACAAGCGTTTTCCGCCGCTCTAGGAAACTTTACCTGGCAGGCGGCGAGGCAACGATGGTGTGGAAGATGCCTAGGAAGCTTTGCCGCGCCGAAATGACGTGAAGCCCGGCATCCATCACCATATCCTGAGGTTCCTTGTTCCAGACGCAGCCTAACTGTTTGGCGTGCTTCTCCGCTCGCCAGTCCTGGAACCGGCCCAGCCAACCGCGATTGCTCCGGCCGTGCTCCAGCAGCAGAATCTTGCCGCCGGGCTTACATACCCTGGCCATCTCGCCAAGCGCCTTGACAGGATCGAGGAAAGTGCACGTGCTCAACGTGTCCACCACCGTGTCGAAGCTGTCGTCTTTGAAGGACAACGCCTCGGCATCCATGGACTGAAAGTCGACCTTCAAGCCAAGGGCATCTGCCTTCTTCTTGGCGAAGCCCAACATACCGTCGCTAATGTCTACTGCAGAGATGCGGCATTCGGCGGGGTAGTATTGCAGGTTTCTTCCCGTGCCAACGGCGATTTCCAAAACAGCGCCTTCGGCTTGAGAAAGCAGGCGTTTGCGCAGGCGATTCAGTCCAAGGAACTCTGGAACAGCCTCGGCCTTGTCGTACTTGGAGGCGAAGTCGTTATAATTCTTTCCAATTTCTTGTTTTGGTACGCTCTTGGCCATGGAGAGACCTCACCAGTGTTCGACTTCTAGTCGGCAGCTCCCTGCAGCTGAGGGTTGAGGCCTGTAGTGTAGATACTTCGTAGCGAGAAGCTTTTCAAGCTTACAGTCATGACGATGATGAAGAGTACACCGCCCACGATGAATATCAACGGGGCTCCGGTAAAGTCGGCCAGGGCGCCGTTGGTGAGGTTGGCCAGGGCCATGGTACCGCCTACGTGAATTGAGTAGACACCGGCGATTCTGCCTCGCACGCCATCTGGAATCGTGGACTGGATCATTGTGTGGGTTAGGGTCATGAATCCTGCGGTGCTAGCTCCCAGAAGCGCTGCCCCCAACAAAGCAAGAGGCACGGTTGTCGATATCGCCATCAAGCCCGGTGCAACCCCGCTGAGGATGCCCATGTAGAAGAAGGTGCGACCCCTGGTTTGCTCCGTTCGAACGCCGGCAAGCACGATAGAGGACAACATTGCCCCTGCGCCCACTGCCATCATCAAAGTAGTGACCCCTGCGCCCCCGGTGCCTAGTCGCTGTTGGGAGAGAATGGGGAGAAGGGATTCGTAGGACATGGTGAGGCCGCAATGTAGCAGCGCGATGAAGATTATGACCCTCAGGTGTGGCGTCTTGTAGCAGTAGACGAATCCCTCCGCTAGATTGCTGGCTAGGCCCCTCTGCCTGTCGACCTTTCCCGTGGACTCCGTTCGCAGGCGAAGACTCTGCACGAGGCTGATGGCGTAGAAGGCTGCACACAGGAAGAACGCACCCTCCGTGCCGGTGGTCAGCATCAGTGGCAGTATTGCTGCGGGCCCCAGCAGTCGCGACCCCTGCATCGTCGCCTGGTTCAATGCGATGGCGTTCAGTAGAGTGCGCCGGGGAACTAGATTGGGTATAAGGGCCTGCGCAGCGGGCATCTGGGTTGCGCGTGCCGAACCGTTTACCAGAGAAAGAACGACCAGGTGCCAAATCTCGATGTTGCCGGTACTAACAAGAAGAGCCAGTACTAGATTGTTTACCAGGTTAATTACGAACATCACTCTCAGAACGGCCTTGCGGTCGAACCTGTCCGAAAGGTAGCCGGTTAGGGGCGTCACCAGGACGCGAGGTATCATGGCGGCGAAGGTTACCAGGCCGACCCAAAGCGAAGCGGTTGCAGGGTCCGACATGTCGAAGACCAGCCAGCCCCGGGCTACAATCAGCGCCCAGGCCGCAGCGCCGGCGAATATGTTTGCAGTCCAAAGAGTTCGGAAGTCGCCGTGAGAGAGGGCGTCGCCGTATCGTTTGACCGTTTCTGTCGCTATAACGCTGATGTTCGACATGGTTCACCTGGTATTAGATGGTTTCTATATGATGAGGCCGGACCGGGTAGGGAATTCGCCTTGGCAAATGTGTCCAAGATTACATAAATAAACATTCCGGCGTTGGCGAGTGTATCAGCGTACATTGCCTTCGTCAAAGGGCCTGCAGGTGAGAAGCCAGCACACAATTTCTTGTTCAATTTATTCGAAATTAAACAAATAAAATGCTCTTGGAGGGGTACCAAGAGCCTTTTTATGAACCGGACATCCGGTCAGGCGAGTGGACTGTAGTGGTAATTGGGTGGCTTTCAGCTTTGCCAGTTCATTAAGCCTTTTACCCATGTGCCCAACGCAACGGTGTTGCTTGATTCACGCTAACATTAAACACAAATAAAATGCCGGCTTCCTGACCGGAGCCTTACAGAGTTCTGACATTTTTTGGATTTCTTCGCATTGCTCAATAAGCGCCAAATATGAACATGTCGACTCGATTCGCAGGGGCGGAGACAAAGAGATTTTCATTTCAATGCTGGTGGTGGGTCTGTCGGGCCTGATGTCTCAAAACCACTTTTTGTGCAAAGCCAGCCGCCTCTGATATCCCACGGCGTTGGTCGTTGCCAATTGGCACGATCAACAGGTGCGTAGTGGTGATGGAGGCCTATTGGGAGATGCTCACTGTGGCAATGTGCGGGCGGATTTTTTGGCCAATTGACGGGCGTTGAGAAGCCTACTCGCTCCAGAATGCTACGCCGAGCATGCCTGGGCCAATGTGTGCGCCCAAGACGGGCGTCAGCTCGGTGACGTAAAGCTCTTGGCAGTCGACGTTCGACTCCAGCGTGGCGCGGATTTCCTCAGCGTCGCCGGGGCAATCAGCGTGCATCACGCAGGCGTGAATGGGGCTGC
This sequence comes from SAR202 cluster bacterium Casp-Chloro-G4, assembly GCA_002816705.1. Classification (GTDB taxonomy): domain Bacteria; phylum Chloroflexota; class Dehalococcoidia; order Lucifugimonadales; family JADFKI01; genus Casp-Chloro-G4. The sequence continues at coordinate 23,064 of MUCK01000006.1, read as the reverse complement.
CTGTGGTGTGCTTGGTGACGTACCCCAGCAGCCTACCCATGGCCTTCCGCCTGGTTCTTGGTCGCGCCAAGCTACCGGCCTCACCCAGCCTGAGTTCGAATATGGGCTTAATGTTCAGCAGCGACGTGCCTGCCATGGCTAACCTGGGCACCCTTCCGCCCTTCCACAGGTAGTGCAGTGTGTCTAGCATCGCCACTAACCTCACCCTTTGAATAACTGCATTGGTACTCCGCTCCACCCCATATAACGTCAGGCCTGCTTCAGCATGTCGCAGCGCCTCCAGTACGATCAGGCCTTCGCCTCCGCCAGCCGTCTGCGAGTCCACGACACTTATTTGCAGGTTGACCATCTCCTCTGATGCTTCAACAGCCGCAGCATTGGCTGCATCCGAGGAGGAGCTGTAGCGAGAGCTCACCGTGAGGCATATGACAGACTCTGCGATATTTGAAGCAGCCCTGAACGCATCCAAGAATGCGGCAGGTGAGGGTGCGGCTGTGGTTGGAACGGAGTCCGACAACCTCTGCCGTCGATAGAAGTCCGCAGCGGCTATTTCTTCCCCGTCCAGGTAAGACTTGCCGTCTAACGTAAGGCGCATTGGCACGATTAGTAGCTGAGGGTGGGTTTGGATTTCGGCTGGAACTGAGGCCGCGCTGTCGGCTACGACTGCTACAGGAAGCTTGGGTGGGTAGTCATTCAACAGGTAATTCCGAACACGAGGAAACTAGGGCGTCAGCCCCAGATGCCCTCGGGGTTTTCGTCGGGAGTGAACTGAGGTGCATCGGGCCTGCTGTTTTTCAGATCGAAAAAGGCGGGGATAAGCAGCACGGCCAAGGACATGACTGCGAACATGAAAACGGCAATAAGTCCCGCGCCGCCCTGGTAGCTAATCCATGCCAGCACAATTAAAGATGGCGCCGTGATCGCCAGCAAGGCCACTCGGGCAAGGCGGCGGGTAATGCGGAAAAAGGCAGCTGTGGCTGAACCGATAATCAGAAAGACAATGGCAACGCTTGTGTCCACCTCCTTCAGCACGCTCACGTCCGACTGAAGCAAATCGCCGCCGCTGTAAAAATAGAAAAACCAAAACCCCAGGAATGGTATCGGCAGAATGGCCAATGAACCCATCAACCAGTCCGGCTTGGCGATCTTGCGGACAATGCGTATGACTATCCAAATTGAAAACGCTATATAGACGAACGACGCCGCGTAAATAGGTATGCTCAGGGGCAACGCGTCATTCGCCACAACGCCCCATGCTCCATAACCCACAGCGCTCATAGCGAGACCCCAGGATACGATGGGCCCCATTAGGCAGTAGCCGAGCCACGGATACGTCCACCGGGGGCGCCCTTTGCGCCATCCAACCACCGTAATCGTTAAAGCCAGCAGCAGCATGCTGATCACCCATACGGGCGTGGCCCAAAGGTGAAGAGCAAACACCAGCGAAAGGAGCAGGTGGGGTAGTGTGGCCAGAGCGGTGTGGTACCAGGAGCCACGGCTGTGGACTTCGTATAGCTGGCCAGCGATCATTTCGGACTGTCCCAGAGACTCCAGCGCATTTTGTAGCGCGGCCTCGCGGGAAAGCCCCTGATCTAACAACTCACACACTCGGTCCTCTATATGGACTTCGAGTTCGTGTAGAATCTCCTGTTCCTCCTTAGGGTCCAGGTGAAGCTGCTTGCCCATTTCATCAAGATAGCCGCGTATGTGGGGTTTCATGTCTGCCGCCGATGGAACGGTTTAATTGGTTTTATTAATGACCTTCAGGCTGCGCAACCAGATTAACCGCGTTTGTGAACAGTTTCCACTCCTCCAGCATGGAGGCGAGGCTGGTCTTCCCTTTTGCGGTTATCTCGTAGTAGCGACGGTTCTGGCCGGTTTGAGATGGTAGCCATGTGCCTGCGATCATGCCGTCTCGCTCCAACCGGTGGAGAGCGGGGTAAAGGGTGCCTTCTTTGAATCGGAAGTAGCCGCTGCTCCTCTGCTCAATCTCTTTGACAAGCTGGTATCCATACTTAGGCTCGCCGCAGAGCAGGGACAAAAGCAGAGTCTCAGTGCTGCCTTTCAAAAGCTCTCTTCGGTACAAGTCTCGCGCTCCATCTATCATGTGCCGCCGCCTCCGCATTATGTATAAATCACAGTACCCAGTCAAGCAGCGGTTGGATTGTTCGGAGCCGGTCGGAATGCCTGCAGATTGGTGTAATATTCGGCGAGACTTTAAGGCAATTCAATCTTTGCGCCGTACCTCTGAAGGGAGTGTTCAGTGGTATGGAATAATGAGAGGACGGAATCCAGGGCCTGGGGAGTGGTTGGGCAAAAAAATGCCCCCGTAAGAAAACGCGGTCCTGGGGATTCATCAGAAGGCGCTTGCTCAAGGGGGCACGGCAGGTGATGTGACCCGCTAGGCGGATCCTCTCCAGATTAACTTGGACACCGTGTGCGGGGGGTAAAGTCCCGGTTTTCAATGAGGGTGAAATTGGTGAGTAACCGGGGTGCCTCCCAAGTTGCAGGTACGCCGTTCGAGGATACGTTGGGCTTAAGGGTTCGCCAGTTGCACCCCTCTAAGTGGCTTTGAAAACTGTCACCGGGATTTGTGAGCAGTTGACACTACCACCTCGTCGGGCGAGAATAAACCGACGGTCTTTCAGACTGCGCCGTGCGTCGGCTCTAAAGGCGTTCGTTGTGCCTTTGAGGCGTACGAAATTGGGAGCTTATGGACACTGGTAGGCAAATAGCTATATTACCCGGCATGCGTGACGTTGGCGCAGCCGATTTTTCGCAGGTGCGGCAGGTGTTCGACGCCTTGCAATCGCATCTTTCGAGTAGCTCTTACGACCTTGTGGATACGCCCTTGCTGGAGGAGACCGAACTGTTCGTCCGCAAGTCTGGCGGCGAGATAACCGGTAGGCTGTACACCTTCATCGACCCGGGCGGCCATTCCGTAAGCCTCAGGCCCGAGTTCACCTCATCTATCATCCGTGCCTTTATTGAACGGCAGGAGGACCTGAAGCTACCCCTTCGGTGGCAGTACGGTGGCCCCGTGTTCCGTTATGGCGCGGAGGGCGAATACCGCCAGTTCACGCAGGTAGGTGCAGAGCTGATAGGGCATTCGGGACTTCTAGCCGATTGTGAAGTCTTGTTTAATGCGTGGGAAGGCCTCGCGAAGACAGGGCTTTCGGATTATCGATTGAGAATCGGGCACCTAGGTGTATTGCGTGATTTGCTGGACAACTTCGGTCTATCGGAGGCAGCCAGGCTATTCATCATAGGAAACATACAGGCCCTAAAGTTCGGTGAGGTAACCATCGATGCGCTACGTGAGCGGGCCAGAGGGGTCGGCCTGCTGCGAGGTAGCGTGGACGTCGGGCTGGAGTCCGCGTTGGAAGAGATGAGCAAAGAAGCTGCCGAGGGCTTCATCCTGGGCGTGCTAAAGGAATTGATGCCAACACCAATGGGTCGGCGCAGTACAGAACAGATAATTGCACGCATAATCCGCAAAGTGCGGGAGGCCGACGACCCCAATGCGTTCGATGAAGCTCTTGCCATAGCCGATAAGCTGGCAAAGCTAGAGGGAACTCCGGTCAAGGTGCTGGAACAGGCGCGCGGAGTAGTTGTAGACGGTGGGCTGGCTACCACGCCCTTCGACGACTTGGAAAGCCTGTTCGAATACCTTTCAAGTCGTGGAATACTTCAAGAAGCCTTGACACTTGATCTGGGCTTGGCCAGGGGCATCTCCTACTATACGGGCGTAATTTTTGAGTTAATGTCAGGTTCCGCTGAAGGCGTATCGCTGGGCGGCGGCGGAAGATACGATGAGTTGGTCAGGGCGTTAGGCAGCGACGTTGAGGTGCCCGCTATGGGCTTCGCATACAATATAGAGAATATTGTTAACGTGTTGGTTAGCACTTTGGGTGCGGCCAAACCTGTGGTGGTGAAGTCCTGATGGACTCTAACGGCAATCTGCGACTGGCCATTCCCAGTGACGGCGCTCTTTACGAGCCAACCCAGTCCTTTCTGCGCTCGTGCGGGATTGGCGTATCAAGGAGCAATCTGCGTCGGTACACTGCGGGCATACCCGCTTTGCCTGGCGTCAATGTGCTCTTTCAGCGAGGCGCAGACATTACGCCCAAGGTTGAGGAAGGCAGCGCCGATATTGGCGTAGTTGGCTTGGACCGATATCTGGAGATGCGCCGGGAGGGCGGCGACACCAACGTCATTATCGATGACCTTGGCTTCGGTCAGTGCCAACTGGTTATTGGTGTTCCGGACTCCTGGGTTGACGTGACCTCTCTGGCTGACCTTGCCGATCTATCCATGGAGTTTCGGCAAAACGGCGGCGATTTGCGGATCGTGACAAAGTATCCCAGGTTGGTTGAGCGCTTTCTCCTTAGTAACGGTGTGAATTTCTTCTCGTTGGTGCATTCCAGCGGCACTCTGGAGGCCGCACCCGCCATGGGCTTCGCAGACATAATCGTGGACGTTTCCGAAAGCGGCACGACCATGCGGGAGAACCGCCTCAAGACTATCGCGGGAGGCTCTATAATAGTCTCCAAGGCATGCGTCATAGGTAACAAGCGGTTACTTAGGGAGCACGAAGGCAAGTTGGACATTGCCAAGTCCCTGGTGGACGTGATCGAGGCCTACCTTAAATCTAGAAACTACTTCAGCGTCACAGCCAACATGAGGGGCGAAACGCCCGGAGATGTAGCCAAGTACATTCTGGAGCAGACGGATATATCAGGCCTCAGGGGGCCCACAATATCCAAGGTTTACACTTCGGACGGCCAGAGCTGGTTTGCCGTGACTGTCATCGTGGAGCAAGATAAGCTTCTTGGAGCTGTTAGCAGTCTGCGAAAGCTGGGCGGCAGCAGCGTTACGGTTTCGCATCCCAACTATGTATTTCATTCCGAATGCAAAGCGCACGAACGCCTCGTATAATTCCTTGCATTCCACCCCGTTGTATTAGAGGTCTCATTTGCCCAATCCACCCGTCCACATGAATTTGGCCCGGCAGGTCGCTGAAAGGCTTGGCCACGAGGTGCTGGACGCCAACATGGGCCATTACCTTCTCGGCTCCACATCACCCGACATTCGCGTAATCACGCGGGTGGATAGGTCTGTGTACCACTTTGCGCAATTGGATTTCGAAGAGATTGGCACCGGCATGCGTGGTCTGTTTCACTCGCATCCTCATCTGGAGGATGCCTCCGACCATAGCGAGCAGACTCAGGCCTTTATGGCTGGGTACCTGACTCACCTCATGGCAGACGAGACTTGGATTGCGAACATGTTCCGCCCTTACTTTGGCAATAGGGACGTGTTTCAAGACGGGACCGTTGGACTGGTCATGGACAGAGCCATGCAGCTTGAAATGGACAGGCGTTGTTGGGACTTGGTGGGTTCCATGCGTCTGCTTTTGGACACGCCGACAGAGCCTATTGACGTAGGATTCATCCCCAGCGACACATTGGAAGACTGGTCACAATGGGTGGGGAAAAACCTGGATCGAGGATTCTCCTGGGAGAGGCTGCGTTTCATGGCCCGCCGAATCGCCTCGGGAGACGAATCACACCCTGCTCACATCCTCGCGGAAGAGTTTGTGAACGACGCCTCTGCTGGATTGGAGAGGCTTTACGAACTGGTGCCTAACGAGAGGCTTCAGGAGTACCACGAGACGGCCCTTGATTCCCTCACCAGCGCCGTTCGGGATTACCTGCCGTGAAGATAATCCAGGGACTTGATCAGGCAAAAGAGTTTTTGCTCACAGGCAGGGGCCTCAATCTCGACAACGTTCCCCCCCATATTCAGGAGGGAATACAGAAGGTCTTCGGCAGCCCCATGACTCCCGCTGAAGTTGTCCGGCATATTCTGGACAGGGTCCGGAATGAGGGCGACGCCGCCGTCCGAGACCTGACCAGCAAGCTTGATGGCTCCGATATCGAAGACATGGAAGTGCCGCCCTCCGCGATCAAGGCTGCATATGACCAGGTCTCTGAAGAGCTTGTTGAAGCCCTGATCGTTGCCGCTCAACGCATCCGGAATTTTCACGAAGCCTGCATGCCCAAGGGGTGGACGGACTTCAAAGAAGGCTACGGGCAGATCGTAAATGCGGTCCGAAGCGCCGGTGCATATGTGCCAGGCGGCACCGCGCTTTACCCCTCCACTGTACTCATGACAGCTATTCCCGCCAGGGTCGCGGGCGTAGAGGAGGTCATCGTTTGCACCCCCACCAGGGGCGGCGAGATGCCTAGTCCGGCGGTACTGGTGGCTGCGGATATTGCGGGGGTGGACCGCATATTTCGTATTGGTGGCGCTCAGGCAATCGCCGCAATGGCATACGGCACCCAGTCGGTTCCTCGCGTTGACACGATCTGCGGTCCGGGAAATATTTTCGTGACGCTCGCCAAGAAGCAGGTGTACGGCGAGGTTGGCATAGATGGCCTGTACGGTCCCACGGAAACTGTCGTGATAGCCGACGAGACATCAAATCCGACCCTGTGCGCTGTGGACCTTTTAGCCCAGGCCGAGCACGACGTTCTCGCCAAGCCGGTTTTGATAACCAATTCAATACGGCTGGCCGAAGAGGTGAACAAAGAGGTTCAGTCGCGCCTGGAGAGGCTGGACAGAGGCGCCATCGCCAAGGCATCTACGGAACTCCAAGGATGTATTGCCGTCGTGGCCGATATGGACGAGGCTCTGGAGTTGGCCAACGCCTTCGGGCCTGAGCATATGTGTCTTATGATGGACAATCCGTGGGACTACCTGGGCTCCGTGCGAAACGCCGGCGCGGTGTTCCTTGGCGAGTTTTCCCACGAAGTGCTGGGCGACTACGTTGCTGGACCCAGCCACGTAATGCCTACAGCCGGTACCGCCAGATTTAACTCCGGCCTTGGCGTGCACTCCTTCCTGAAGATAAGCCCCATCGTGGCTGTAAGTGACGCTACCTCCACGGAGATATCCAAGGCAGCGTCTGTGATAGGACGGGCCGAGGGTCTTACTGCCCACGCCGAGGCGGCGGAAATACGGGACGAGCTTAGAGGTCAATTTTTTCGCCTTCGACCCAAGCCGAGCCCCCCCGCATATTGCTGTCCGACTTCGCCCCATCTTCCTTAAGTTCACTTCCCAGTAAACAGACGATTTGTGTTATTCTTTTGGCCTAGAATGAAAACCCTTTGAGGCGGCCAAACGAGCCGCTGACGAGCTGAGAGGTGTCCATGTCAGACGGCAAATTCGAGAAGGCCGGGCAGTACCAGGCAGAGGCCTACCTGAGCCGTGGGTTGCTAGACCTTATGATGCAAGATTTCGCACCGACGACGCAGGAAGAAGCCTACCTGGTGCAACGGAATTACATCGACCGGCTCTCCCAGACCAAGGGAAAGCTAGGCGGCTACAAAATCGCCTATACCAGCGCCATCATGCGTGAGGCCAGGGGCATTAGTGACCCATGCGCGGGCCTCATATTCGCCAGCACCATATCCAGTGCTCCTGCAGAGCTAAAGGGTTCCGACTACTTGAAGCTGGCTATCGAGTGTGAGGTCGGGGTTCGCCTGGCCTCCGAAGTCCCAGCGGCAGGGGCCCCTTATACCCGCGAAAGTATCGCCCCTCATATCGAATCGTTAATGACGGCATTTGAGATCGTGGACATGCGCCCTGCGGGCGCGCCTGAGGGCGCTGACTTGGCCGTGTCATCAATCGTGACCAACATTTCAGGCGGAGGCGCAGTGCTGGGGACAGAGGTCAAGGACTGGCAAGGCATAGACCTGGCGGCCTCCCGAGGCACCATGAGTATCAATGGCACACAGGTTGGCGAGGGGCACGGCTCCGACGTTATGGGTCATCCACTGGAGGCGCTGGTCTGGCTGGCTAACAACCTTGCCGCCAGAGGCGAGAGCATACCGGCGGGATTCATTGTTATAACTGGCAGCATCATTCCGCCTACGCCGTTGGGTTCCGGGGATACCGCAACCATCTCCATAGAGGGTTTGGGCGATGCCCATTTGAAGGTCAACTGACTTTGATTGTTTCGGCGAAACGGCATGCCCTTATTTTCACATTTGCTAAAGGGAAATAGCGTTGGTAGATATAGATAAATTCATTAGGCCGCACCTGGCGAAAGTGCAAACGTATGACCCTGTGGACCCGCCCGAGCTTTTGGCTAAGCAGGCAGGTATTCCCGAGGATCAGATCGTTAAGCTTAACGGTAACGAGAACCCGTACGGTGGCTCTCCGAAGGCCATAGCGGCCGTTGCCAACACTCCATTACATATCTACCCCGACCCGCTGCAGCGAAAGATACGGCAGGCCCTTAGCGATTACACAGGGGCTAGCTTCGATTCCATCATCGTGGGCGCTGGGGCCGACGAGCTGATTGATCTGCTTTTTCGGCTGTTCATGAATCCCGGCGATAAGATGTTGGACTTCGAGCCGACCTTTGGCATGTATAGCTTCTGCGCCAGAATCGCTGGCGGCGTAGTTGAGTTCGTACCCCGTGACGAGCTATTCGACCTGGATGTGGAGGCCGCAAAGCGGGCAATCGACGACAGGACGAAGATTATTTTCGTCACGTCCCCGAATAACCCGACCGGAAACCTGGCGTCCGAGGCGAACGTTCGTGAGTTGCTGGACACAGGTCTGATAGTAGTAGTGGACGAGGCGTATTTCGAGTTCTGTAACCAGACTGTCAGCCACCTGGTGGACGAGTATGAAAACCTGGTAATACTACGCACGATGAGCAAGTGGGCAGGCCTGGCCGGTCTGCGGGTGGGTTACGGTATCATGAACCCGAAGCTGGTCAAACACATCATCGACATCAAGCCGCCTTACAGCGTCAACGTTGCCGCTGAGGCCGCCCTTGTTGCGTCAATCGAGGACGCCCCGGCGCTGCTGAAGAACGTTCGGAAGATAGTGGACGAACGAGACCGCCTGAAGGACTTACTTAACGAGATGCCCGGTGTCACGCCTTGGCCTTCGTATGGCAACTACATCTTGTGCCAGTTCGCCCCCGGCAAAGCGCAGGAGATATTCAAGCAGCTTGCGTCACGAGGAATCTTTGTGCGCGACTACAGTTCGCAGCGCCTTAAGGACTGCTTTAGAGTCGCGATAGGCACCCCGGCAGAAACTGACGCCTTCATATCGGCCCTGAGAGAAGTGGTTTAAATAAGAGATAACGCAGGCTTTATCATGGTTCAGACAAGGTTGTAAGCTGTGGCCAACTGGTGGCCTATGGCCTCGATCTCAAAAGCCCAAAAACCAAAAACGGAGTGAAAATTGGCCAAGCGCACGTCTAAGATGTCGCGGGAGACAGGGGAGACCCAGATCTCCGTAGAAGTTAACCTTGATGGCGAAGGCAGTTACAAAATTGACACCGGCAACGGCATGTTCGACCACATGCTTGCTCAGCTTTCACGCCACGGGTTGATCGACCTCAACGTTACGGCCAAAGGCGACACCCACGTGGGCTGGCACCACACCGTGGAGGACACTGGCATCGTTCTTGGGCGAGCGTTAAAGGAAGCCGTCGGAGACGGCGCAGGCATCACCAGAATGGCGCACACCTACGTCCCACTGGACGAGGCGTTGGCCCTGGTGGTTGTGGACTATTCCGGCAGAGGTTACGCGGTAATCGACGCCAACCTCACCGATAGCGACATGGGCGACATGCCCGCTAGCCTGGTAACGCACTTTCTGGAGACGCTCTCTCGCGAGGGTGGATTCAACTTGCACGTCAAGGTGCTGGCGGGGGCGAACAATCACCACAAGGCTGAGGCTATATTTAAGGCCCTGGCCAGGTCCCTGAGGGCTGCACTAACGCTGGATGCACGTCGCGCCGGGGATATACCCAGCACAAAAGGAACCATAGGTTAGGGCAGCGGAAAACTCAACCTGGGACCTCTGGTTGAACTAGTCTGTTGGAAGAAGCTCTAGCTCGAACTGGTAGTCCTCTATTATGGGGTTGGCTAGCAGCTTCTCGCACATCTCGCGTACCTTCTCAGATGCGACCGTCTCAGCCGGCTCGTCCAGCCTTATCTCCATGTACTTGCCCGCCCGCACGCTTTCTACAGATTCGAAGCCCAACTGGCGCAGTCCCCCCTGAATGGTCTGGCCCTGCGGATCGTTTACGGTGGGCTTTAGCTGTATGAAAACCTTTGCCAGGTACATCGACTAGCGCGCGAAGGGTTCAGGCGCGTTTGCAGAGCTTTCGTGGGAGTTCACGAAAGCGCGAATCCTGTCTTCATCAAAGGCCTCGAACTGGTCCATGAATGTCCACGCTGCGAGGGTAATGGTAGCGCCGGTGTCCGCGTGAGGAGCCATAAGCACTTTGCCGCCGTTCTTCACCGCCTCCTCAACGACTTCGGTTATCTGCGCCTTAATGGTGTCGCAGTCGTCGGGGCAGTCATAAAATATGGCTATGCCGCCGTGCTCCAGGTTATGAACGTACTCTTCGGGCAAAAGAGCGTCGTCATGAACCCCCCAGCGGACGGGCGCTAACGGAGCGGCGTAGTGCTGTCCGGATGTGGCCGGAACGGAGGTGTATGGAGTATGGGCCGCTCCCTGGGAAATGTGGCCAGCGCCAGCGCTCTCGATTCTCTCCCCAGGGCCGTCCGGAGGGCCTCCGCCGAATATTCCGCCACCACCACCGCCCTCTCCAAGTGAAACGCCGGGCAAAAACAGGCCTACTATGAATAACAAAGACACGGCGGCGATTGCTGTCGCACCCCCGTATCGTATCCAGCGCTTGCGTTTATTTCTACGCGCACGTCGGGCCGCTCTCGCCTGGCTGGGAGTTGGTCGACCGGCCGAACGATTAGGATTGGCTGTGGCCATTAATTCCCTCTGAAAAGCTGATTTAAGTTCTTACAATCATTCTCTAGGCCAGGTCTTCCCCTGTCAACTTCTTGTAGGCCTCAAGATAGCGCTGATGTGTCTTTTCTACCACGTCCGATGGAAGCTCAGGTGCAGGCGGCTCATGGTCCCATCCCTGCGCGTCCAGCCAGTCCCGGACGAACTGCTTGTCATAGTTGGGCAGAGACTTGCCGGGTGCGTACCCCGAGGCGTCCCAGAAGCGACTGGAGTCGGGCGTCAGAACCTCGTCTATCAGCGTTAGCTCGCCTTTCACAGTGCCAAACTCGAACTTGGTGTCCGCGATGATGATGCCCCGTTCCGACGCGAAATCCCTGGCGTAGCTGTAGAGGGCGATGGAAACCTCAGCGAGACGCCCGGTCAAGTCCTTGCCTACCATTTCCTCCATCTCCTCAATGGTTATGGACTCGTCGTGGCCTTCATCAGCCTTGGTTGTGGGAGTAAATATTGGTTCGGGAAACCTGTCACCCTCAACTAATCCCGCAGGCATAGGTTGGCCTGAAACGGTGCCACTCCGCCGATACTCCGACCAGGCGGACCCCGTTATCAATCCACGAACGATGCACTCTACGTCGATTCGATCTGCGCGCTTCACCACCATAGACCGTCGGGCCAATTCAGGTGAAATGTCCAGGTCCGGCCTGTCCGTTGCCAGTGCGATGAAGTGATTGGGGATAATGTGGCTCGTCTTTTTGAACCAGAAGGCGGATATCTGAGAGAGCACCGCGCCCTTTTCTGGTATTCCCGTAGGGAGTACGACATCAAATGCCGATATACGATCCGTGGCTATCATGAGAAGCTGGTCGTCGCCAAGACCGTAGGTGTCGCGCACCTTCCCGTGGTAGAGCATGTCCGGAAGATTGGTCTCGTTAATTGTTGTCATGGAATTATTGTCCTTAAGAGTTTGTGGGATGACTGAGTAGACAGTTGAAAATCTACGTTAGCGGTTTCTGAGACCCTCGCGGTAGTCGTCGTAGGCTTTGCGAATGCCGTCGTGTTTGATGCCCAATATCTGCGCGGCGAGGAATGCCGAGTTACGAGCGCCCCATGATCCTATGGCGACGCATGCGACTGGAATGCCCGGCGGCATCTGCGCGATGGCATAAAGGGAGTCGACGCCGTTCAGATCGCTGGACGTCAGCGGAATGCCAATAACAGGCAGAGTTGTCCACGACGCGACTACGCCCGGCAATCCCGCCGAGCCACCTGCTGCGGCTATGACGACTTCGATTCCTCTGTCGCGGGCGCTGGTGGCCCAATCGCGGACCTTATCCGGCGCGCGGTGAGCCGAGGCTACAACAACCTCATGGTCTATGCCCATCTGTTCCAGGACGCTAACCGTTTCGTCAATCACCGGTCGGTCGGAACTGCTTCCCAAGATTACGCCTACGAGCGGCATTTTTTCTAACCTCCTCTGAATTTTCGGTTCGATACACCCGGATGCTGTTTAGATACAGGCCGCTATGTCGGTCCGGTAAAATGAGTCTTGAAAATGAATATTATGCAAATTATCGTAGACCTTGCGTCGAGCGTCAGCCAGTGATTTCCCGGCGGCTGTAGCTGTTAACACCCGCCCGCCGTCGGTGACGACCTCGCCGCCACTGGAAAGCCTGGTGCCTGCCTGAAAGATGGTCACTCCAGGCTCTAAACCGTCCAGACCCTTGATGGCGTGTCCGGTCTTGTAAGAGTCGGGATAGCCTCCAGAGGCCATAACCACGCCAACGTACGCATCGTCACTCCAGATTATGTCCAGTCCTCGGAGCTCGCCTTTCGCCGTGGCCAACATGATCTGAGCCAGGTCGGTCCTTAGTCGCGGGAGCACTACTTGCGTTTCGGGGTCCCCCAATCGGCAGTTGAACTCAATGACCTTGAGGCCGTCTTGTGTAAGCATAATGCCGAGGTATAAAACCCCGCTGTATGGGCATCCCAAACGGACCATTGCCTTTGCCACCGGCTCCATGATCTCCCGCCGGACCTGTGCCTCGACTTCGCAGTTCCAGTGGTCTTGACGGGGCGGACTAAAGCTTCCCATGCCACCGGTGTTAGGCCCGACGTTCCCGTCACCAACGCGCTTGTAATCGCAGGCCGCGGCCATTGGCGACACGTAGTCGCCATCCACGAAGGCGAAAACGCTGACCTCTTGTCCCTGCAGATACTCTTCGATCAGAACCGAGTCTCCGGCCTCGCCAAACTGTCGGTCGTCCATGATCTCTTTGAGGGCTGTGAGGGCGTCCTGGCGTGTCTCAGCCACTATCACACCCTTGCCCGCCGCCAGTCCGTCAGCTTTGATGACAGTGGGGAGAGGGCAGGTCTCAATGTAGCCCTTGGCATCTTCATAGGACGAGAAGGTGCGGGCCTGGCCAGTAGGCACACCCTCGGCCAGCATCAGGTCTTTGGAGAAGACTTTGCTGCTTTCGATGCGGGCGGCGGACTGTGTTGGGCCGAAGACAAGCAGCCCGGCGGCCTGAAACCGGTCCACGATTCCGTTCGCCAATGGTCCTTCGGGCCCGACCACAGTGAACTCTACGCTGGTATTTTTGACGTAGTCCAAGAGGCCGTCTATATCTGTCGCAGCGATGGGAACGTTCTCGGCGATCTGCGCAGTGCCCGCGTTACCAGGCGCAACTAAAAGTTCAGAAACGAGGTCGCTCTGTTGCAGCTTCCACGTGATAGCATGCTCCCTGGCGCCGTTACCGATAACCAGGGTTTTCATGAAGGATTTCCAAAAACGAATGAAATATCTTGGTTCATATCAGATGGATAATTGGCCCATAAAAATTACAGGTTAAGCCGATATATTCGGGTTATTAGGCGCTGAGGCCTGCCTCTTGACGAGCTTGCCGGAACCTGAATCGAAGTCGTGCGTCTCCTGAGTCTTCCTGTCGTTTTTCGCAGCCACGGTCTGACAGGCGTTGGCACCCAACTCGTTTAACTCCAGCAGCGTCCCCATTGCCACGAATGCAACATCCGCTAGCTCGTCCGAGGCATCTACCAGGTTGCCCTGGTTTAGCTCCTTGGAGTGCTCGCCTGACTCTTCTACAAGATACGCCAGTCGCGTCCTGAGGCGGTCGAAGGCTGCTTCTGATGAGCCGTTGACACTTATGGGCGGTATGCCGAACCTGTCGTGAAAATCATATACGCTGCCGGCAATGCGGGTGATTGAATCCATGAATGCTTGTCTTGAAATACTGTCCATAATTTCCAATGATTCTTAGTCGAATCTACTCCCACTCAATGGTGCCGGGAGGCTTGCTTGTGATGTCGTACACCACGCGGTTAACGTCGGGAACCTCGTTGGATATGCGAGTGGAGATGCGACCCAGAACGTCGTAGGGCAACTTGGCCCAGTCGGCGGTCATGGCGTCGTCGCTGTTGACGGCCCGGATAGCAATGACGTGGCCGTAAGTCCGAAAGTCTCCGGTCACGCCCACGCTGCGGGTGTCCGTCAGCACAGCGAAACTCTGCCACGTGTCGCGGTAGAGGCCGTTGGCGGTGATCTCTTCCAGAACGATGGCATCTGCTTCGCGAAGGACCTCCAGCTTTTCGAGTGTAACCTCGCCGATGATGCGAATGGCCAGTCCCGGGCCTGGGAAAGGCTGCCTGTATACTATTTCTTCCGGCAGACCCAACTCCAGTCCCACCTCGCGTACCTCGTCCTTGAACAGGTAACGCAAAGGCTCAACTAGATTCAGCTTCATGTGTTCGGGCAGGCCGCCAACGTTGTGGTGGGACTTGATCTTGGCCGAAATGTCGTCGCCCTGTGTATCGCTTTCGATAACATCCGGGTAGAGCGTTCCCTGAGTGAGAAAGTCCACAGTGCCGATGCGCGTGGCCTCCTCATCAAAGACGCGAATGAACTCCGCGCCAATTATCTTGCGCTTCTGCTCGGGGTCGGTGACGCCTTTCAAGGCCCCCAGGAAATACTCGGTGGCCTCGGCGTAAACAAGGTTGGTCTGGAAGTGGCGCTGAAAGGTGTCGCGCACCTGCTGGGTCTCGCCCTTGCGCATGAGGCCATTGTTAACGAATATGCACGTGAGCTGGTTTCCGATGGCCTTGTGTACCAGTGACGCTGCCACAGCGGAGTCCACGCCACCTGAGAGCGCGCAAATGACCTTGCCATCGCCCACCTGCTCCTGGATGCGCCTTATGCTGTCGTTCACGAAATTGCCCGGCGTCCAAACCGGCTGACAGCCGCAGACGCCGTACAGGAAATTCTCTAAAAGCTCTTTGCCCTGCGGTGTGTGGGCCACCTCTGGATGGAATTGGATTCCCAGCATGCCCTTATCGTTTCCCATGACGACTATAGGGGAGTTTTCCGAATTAGCTAGCGACGTGAAGCCGGGAGGCGGCTCCGTGATGTGGTCGCCGTGACTCATCCACACCTGCATGGAGGAGGGCAGCCCCTGGAATATGCGCTGGTTTGGGGCGTTCTGACTTATCTGGGCGTGGCCATACTCTTTTTTGGAGGAGGGTGCCACGATGCCGCCCAACTGGTGTGCCATAACCTGCATGCCGTAGCAAATTCCCAGAACAGGCAGGCCGCTTTCGTAAACCCAGTCCGGCGCCAGTGGGGCGTTGTCTTCGTAAACGCTGGCAGGCCCGCCGGACAGGATTACGCCCTTGGGATTCAGCCGTGCCACCGACTCCCACGTTGCCTTGTGAGAGATGATCTCGCAATAGACCTTGCTCTCGCGCACCCTTCGGGCAATGAGCATGCTGTACTGCGAACCAAAATCGATAACGACAACTGATTCTCGCTGGACGCGGGAGGAGATGTCTTGCACTTTGCCGCCCTCGGCTGGTGTTCCCGAAATCTGTGTCATATGGCTATCAAAATCCGTCAATTAATACGATATGGCAGAAAATAATTAAGGCGCATGAATCAGGGTGTTACTGTCCTCCAGAGCCCGCTAAACTGCTGCAAAACAGACCAGATTCAAGCTAGCATTTATGATATACTATTTCAAGCCGAAAACGGGAATTTAGCGCTTATTTCCACGCACAACGAAGCCCTCCAAAGCCAGATCGCTGCCGCCGTAGATGCCTTAAAGCGCGGCGGGGTCGTTGGCATCCCCACCGACACTCTTTACGGATTGGCGGCTTGTGTTTTCGACGACGATGCGGTCAGGCGTGTTTTCGATCTTAAGGGAAGGCCCGCCAACATGCCTATGCCCGTATTACTGGCAAGAGCGGGCGATATGGGCAACTGCGTCATGGGAGATGTGCCGGAGGCGGCTATTCGATTGGCTGAGAGATTCTGGCCTGGGGCCTTAACTCTTGTCCTGAAAAGATCGACTGCAATTTCCGATATTGTTTCCGCCGGCGGCGATACGGTAGCGTTGCGTGTCCCGAATCACCCCGTACCCAGGCAACTGGCCGAGGGCCTTGGTGCGCCGATAACAGGCACTAGCGCCAATCGCAGTGGGGAGCCGGGACTGACGACCGCCAAGGCGGTAAGGTACGTTTTCGGAGATGAGTTGGAGATAGTCGTCGAGGCGGGCGAGATTCTTGGGGGTGTCGCATCGACGGTGCTGGACCTGTCAGGCGGCAGGCCGGTCTTACTTCGGCAAGGCGCTGTGTCTCAAGAGGACATCGAGGATACCCTTGGAGTAAATTTGACGAAAGAAACGGGAACTGTCAGTTGACGTTACCACTGAACTCGCAGGAGCTTACGGCCATGGTAGACGCCGAGCTAAAGGACATCATTAACGCTCGGGACGTGCCACTATACGGCATGATGTCCTACCACATGGGCTGGAGTGACGCGCCCGGCCATACGGACCCCGCCACGCCTAAGCGGCACAATCTGGGGCAGCTCTGCCTCTTGGCATGTAGCGCCGTGGGTGGCAAGCTGGAAACCGCAGTTCCTGGCGCGGCCTCTGTCGAGCTCGTACACAACTTTACGGAGATTCATGACGACGTGCAGAGTGGAGTTCCGGGTCGAGCGAACCGCGACGCGCTATGGTGGGTGTGGGGTCCGGCGCAGGCCATTAACGCTGGCGATGGTATGCATGCCCTGGCCCGACTTGCGCTGTTTCGATTGCTTGAACAGGGAGTTTCACCTGAAGTAACCTTCCATGCTGTGCGCCTGATGGATGAGGCTAGCCTGGCCACATGCGAGGGGCGTTTCATGGACATGGAGGCTCAGGAGCGGCTAGAGCTGAGTCTGGACTCGTACCTCAAGATGGCAGCACTGAAGAATGGCTCGCTGCTGGCTGGGGCTCTAAAGTTGGGGGCTCTGATAGGGTCGGGCAGTGAGAGTCTACTGGACCCGTTTCAGGAGTGTGGTACAAACCTTGGTGTCGCTTTGCAGGTGCAGGCCGACGTAAGTGAGTTTTGGTCGGCGTCACCCAGTCCAGAGGTAATGAATAAGAAGAAGCTGGTCCCTATTGTGTTCGCAATGGAGAAAGCCTCTGCAGGGGAGAAACGTCGCCTGGGTGAGGTCTACTTCAAGCGCGTACTGGATGGCAACGACGTCACAAAAGTTCAGGAGATCGTCGAAGGCTTAGGCGTAAAAGAGGCCTGCCAAGACATCGTGTCGCAGCATGTTTCCAATGGCATGTCGGCGCTGGACAAGCCCGGCATATCGTCCGATGGCAAGGCTTCCATAGAGATGCTGGTCAAGCAGTTGCTGGGTGGGTAGGTTGACGGCAAAGAAGTCTGTACGAGACATAGATGTCGCTGGCAAGGCCGTCCTGGTTAGGGTGGACTACAACGTTCCTTTTCATCCAGGCACAACGACCATATCCGACGACGGTCGTATACGGGCCTCGTTGCCTACGCTGGAGTACCTGTTGGAACGTGACTGCAAGCTGATAATTTGCTCTCACTTGGGCAGGCCCAGGGGCCAAGTTGTTGAGGATATGAGACTGGCTCCTGTGTCCAGCAGGCTATCCGAACTTCTCGGCAAGCCAGTCATCCAGGCGCCAGACTGCATCGGTGCCCTGGTGGAATCGGCGGTTGCATCGCTTCCCGCAAGGGGCGTGTTGATGCTGGAGAACCTGCGATTCCATTCGTGCGAGGAAAAGAACGACTCCGATTTTGCCGAGGCGTTGGCGTCGTTGGCCGACGTGTACGTTAATGACGCATTTGGCACGGCGCACAGAGCCCACGCCTCCACCGAGGGGGTGACCAGGTACCTGCCATCGGTGGCCGGGTTTCTTATGGCCAAGGAGCTGGAGATACTGGGAACGGCGTTGGACAGCCCCAGGCGGCCGCTGGCGGCCATTATGGGCGGCGCAAAGGTGTCGGACAAGATCGCAGTATTGGAGCGCCTGGTGGACAGGGCTGACATTATCATCATCGGCGGTGGTATGGCGGCAACGTTCCTGAAGGCTCAAGGGCACGAGATTGGTGACTCCCTGATAGAAGAAGAGCGGATCGGATTCGCCTCTGGTCTGATAGCCCGTTGCGAATCGGGTAGTCCTCAGCTCCTGCTGCCAACGGACGTGGTGGTGGCGGACGGGTTTTCCCAGGACGCGAACACGCGAACGGTGCCAGTTGCTGAAATTCCCGTTGGCTGGCGTGTGCTGGACATCGGGCCGGACACAGCAGAGGCTTTTAGCGAGGCCCTGCGCCCTTGTGGAACGGTGATATGGAATGGTCCGATGGGCGTATTCGAATGGTCTGCCTTTGCGCAAGGCACCGTGAAGATAGCGAACGTACTGGCGGCAATGGATGACGCAACCACGGTGATGGGTGGCGGCTCAACGGCAGAAGCAGTGGAGAGCCTGGGCCTGTCGGCGAGGATGACCCACGTGTCTACGGGTGGAGGCGCCTCGCTGGAATTTATGGAAGGGCGAGACCTTCCAGGTGTAGCGGCTCTCTTGGATGCGCAGTCTACAGATTCTGTGGAGGCCTCGTGAGAATATGATTGACCTGCCATTTCTTTCCGATATATGTCGTACCACGCCATCTAAAATAGTTCTGCTGGTGGCAGACGGTCTGGGTGGCGCTCCGCATCCCGACACTGGGAAGTCGGAGTTGGAGACTGCGAACCTGCCCAACCTGGATGCGTTGGCCGGCGAGAGTTCTTGCGGCCTAACCACGCCAGTTATGACGGGCATTACGCCCGGCAGCGGTCCCGGTCACATGGCGCTGTTTGGTTACGACCCAATAAAGTACCTGATGGGAAGAGGCGTTCTGGAGGCCTTGGGAATCGATGTTGAGTTGGGACCGGGGGACGTATCCTCTCGGGGTAACTTCTGCACATTGGACGGCGACGGCCTGCTGGTCGACCGCCGCGCCGGACGCATCCCTACGGCCGAGAGCGCGCCGCTGGTCGAGCTGCTGGACCAGATTGAGGTCCCAGGGGTGAGTCTGTCGGTCTATCCGGTGCAGGACTACCGATTCGTGCTGGTTATTCGAGGCGAAGGCCTGGACGACGGCGTAAGCGAGACAGACCCTCAGGTTGTGGGCGAGGCTCCGCTGGTCCCCCATGCGCTAAACGAATCGTCGCGCAAGGCTGCCGAAGTCGTAAAGGCGTTTGCCGCTGCCGCTCAGGAGGTACTTGGCGGTAGGGACAGGGCCAACATGGTGCTGCTGCGTGGCTTCTCCAAGCTGCCTCACCTGCCTGATTTTGGCGAGAGCTACAGCCTTAATCCTGGCGCAGTGGCGGCCTATCCCATGTATCGCGGCTTGGCCAAACTGGTTGGCATGAACGTCATTCCTACTGGCCGGAGCTTCGACGACGAGCTGGATACTTTAGAGAAGAATTTCGATAAGCACGACTTTTTCTTTCTGCATTACAAGCCGGCCGACGCGGCTGGCGAGGACGGAGACTTCGAAGCTAAAGTTAAATGTCTGGAAGAGTTGGATGAAAGAATTCCCAGGTTGCGCGGCCTCGGCCCTGACGTGCTGGTGGTGGCTGGCGACCACGCGACGCCGGCAATTATGGCTGGCCACAGCTGGCATCCTGTTCCCGTCATGATCAATTCGGATTTGACGAAGGGCGACGGCTCACCGGCCTTTCATGAGCGGTCGTGTTCAACAGGGTCGCTAGGCAGGCTGCCCGCCACGGAACTGATGCTGCTGGCAATGGCCCACGCGGGCAAGTTAGTGAAATACGGCCCATAGCTTGATCGTGAGGGCAGGGCATGCGGGAAGGCAATATACACCCGTAATTGGATAGCAGCATACCGACAAATTTTTAACACATAGATACTATCTTCGAGCGGCATAAGGCTGCCGAATGAAATTAAAGGCAATATTGATATGCCCATATGCATCATTGCAGGCAACTGGAAGATGAATACTACGCTGGATGAAGCTAAAATTCTGGTTAGTGCCATGGCAGGTAGGCTCGACTCTCTTGACTCTGTTGAGCGAGTCGTTTGCCCGCCGTACGTATCCATTGCTGCCGTAGCGGAACTTTTGCAGGAGACGGACGTCGCCCTGGGGGCGCAGGACATGCACTATGAGGGTGGGGGTGCCTTCACTGGGGAAATCTCACCTAAGATGCTGCAAGGTCTGTGCCAGTACGTGATCCTTGGGCATTCGGAGCGTCGTCAGTTGTTTGCCGAGACGGATGAGATGATCAATCGCAAGGTCCACGCCGCGCTGGAACATGGTCTGCGTCCCATCGTATGCGTGGGCGAGAGCCTGGAGCAACGAGACGCTGGTGACGCCAACGCAGTCGTAGAGTCGCAGGTCCGAGCCGCACTTGCCGGCGTTGAATCCGCAGCCGAACTGGTTTTGGCCTACGAGCCCGTATGGGCAATCGGCACCGGACGAGCGGCGACTTCGGCCATCGCTCAGGAGATGCTAGCCCATATACGTAGTGTCCTTGCATCGCTGTACGGGCAGGATCCTGCAAATAATGTCCCGCTTCTCTACGGTGGTAGCGTGAACGCCTCCAATGTGGCAGATTACCTGGCGGAACCCGACCTCAACGGCGCTCTGGTGGGCGGCGCAAGTCTCGACGCTGACTCCTTCGTGGACATAGTCCAGCGGGCCGCTGCTACAGTCGTATAGGTCTTGATGACTACCAAACTACTGGCTATAGTGGGGCCCACTGCCGTAGGCAAGACTGACCTGGCCATCGCCCTGGCACAGGCGTTGGATGGCGAGATCGTGAACGCCGACAGCCGCCAATTGTACCGGGGGATGGACATTGGAACGGCAAAACCCACTCCTCAGCAGCAGGCTGCTGTCCTTCATCACATAATAGATGTGGTCGACCCTGACGGTGAATACAGCCTGGCCCATTTCATCCGTCAGGCCACCGACGAAATCCAAGACATCGAGCAGGGGCGTGACCGTCTGCCGATTCTAGTTGGCGGCACGGGCCAGTACGTGTGGGCGTTGCTGGAGGGATGGCAGGTTCCCGAGGTTCGCCCGGACCCGGAGATACGCGCCAGGTATGAAGGTCAGGCTGAGCTTGAAGGCCCAGACAGCGTTTATCGTGAGTTGGAAAAAGTCGACCCTGCCGCCGCACGTCGCATCGACCCCAAGAACGTCCGCAGAGTGGTACGGGCTTTGGAAATTTTTCATGCGACCGGCCGCGACGACGATGATAGCCAGGAGGCATCCGAAAGTCCGCGCCGAATACCTCCTGCGTTTGATGTGAAAATCATCGGTTTGACCCTGCCTCGGCCCGTATTATTCCGGCGCATTGACGAGCGCGTTGACCTCATGATGCAAGATGGTTGGCTGGACGAGGTGAAGACTTTGACGGCCAATGGCTACGGCAGAGGCCTGCCGGCCATGTCCGGTCTGGGTTATGGAGAACTGTTAGACCATCTTGATAACAAGTTATCCATGGCGGAAGCGCTGGCCATGGCAAAGTTCAGGACGCATAAGTTCGCGCGTCGGCAATACACCTGGTTCAAGCCCGGCGACAGCCGTATTAGCTGGTTCGAAGCTTCCTCAGAGTCGGTGACGGAGAAGGTGCTCCTTGAAGTTCGACCGTGGCTGGCTACCTGATGCAATTTTCTGGAGAGTCGGCTGTTTGGAGACCTCTATGATAAAATTGGCTAACTCCCAAGGTCTGGGGACGGAAAGGCCAGGGGCATAGCTTGAAATTTACAAAATTGCACGGCGCAGGTAACGATTACCTGTTCATCGATGCCAGGAACCAGGAACGTGATTGGCCGACCTTGTCTATTGCCATGAGCGACAGGCATCTGGGCGCTGGCTCCGACGGCATCATTCTTGCGTTGCCGTCGAATAAGGCCGATCTGCGTATGCGAATGTTTAACGCCGACGGCTCCGAAGGCGAGATGTGCGGCAACGGCATCCGCTGCTTCGTGCGGTTCGCGCTGGACCAGGGCATCTTGCCGAACGGCGATTCTGCTGTATCTCCCATATCGGTAGAGACCGGAGCCGGTGTGCTGGACGTTACGCCAATAAGGCAGGGCGGCGAAATGGTGCGGGCGAGGGTAAGCATGGGGGAGCCAATTCTGGTGCCGGCCGATGTCCCGGTAGACCTGCCTGGTCAGGACGTTATCCTGGACCACCCGCTGCACGTAGAAGGCGGAGACTTCGAGCTGACCTTCGTCTCCATGGGCAACCCACATGCCATAGCCTTTATAGACCAGCCCGTGGATGAGGTGCGCCTCACAGAGGTTGGTCCGCTGGTGGAGCGCCATTCGCTGTTTCCCAATCGAATCAATTTCGAGATTGCCAACGTCGTGGACAGGGGGCGCATCAAGCTTCGGGTGTGGGAGCGTGGCTCGGGCATAACAATGGCCTGCGGCACTGGAGCATGCGCGACGGCAGTTGCGGCACGTTTACATAACTACATTGACGACAAGGTTGCCATTGAACTGCCGGGCGGCGAGCTGACGGTGGAGTGGCCTGGGCATGGCCCCGTCATCCTGGAAGGCCCTGTTGCCGAAGTCTACCAGGGCGAGTGGCCGGACTAGTGCTTCTCAATAAGCCTGCACTGCGGTTCTTCCGGTTTTTAGCGATTGGTTAAGGTATCGCAACCGTCGCATTCCAGAGTTTTAGTCGACTAGAACCTTGGGTGTTGTGTCTCAGCATCGCCCTTACACCATTCCAATCCGAAAGACTCTCCGTCAAAAGCCCGCTCTTTACCTAATGGCCGCCTTCACTTAATATTAGTGCACGTTGGAGGGTGTCCTATCTTGGACACGTGCCCCATCGAATCAACGTAATTTTATCCGTTTAATTTTGGAGATACCATGAGATTGGCCAGCCGCATAGACAGGGTGCCGCCGTACCTATTTGTCGAGATCAGCCGTA
>MUCK01000005.1 GCA_002816705.1 SAR202 cluster bacterium Casp-Chloro-G4 | reverse complement strand
CCCGCCGACCCAACGCCGGCTAACGACGGTAATGGTAATGGGGGCAGTACCCAAAATGGCAACGCGCCTGCCAATGAGGGCAATGTTGACCTAGTAAAGAAAGCTGGAAACACTGGCAATGGCAAGAACGGATAATGAACGAAATGCCGAATACGAACCAGGGCTACAGCTCGGACTCCAAGACTAAATTAAACGGAGATACGGAAGTGGCTAAGAAGATACTAGTCGTAGATGACGATGCGGCAATTCAAAGGCTTTACTCAGCTGTCCTCGAAACCGAAGGATACGAAGTCCAGGTAGCCGACGATGGCGCGCACGGCCTGAAAATGGTTTATCAGGAGCGGCCAGACCTGATCATATCCGACCTGGACATGCCCAGAATGAACGGGTACGAATTCTGCAAGATCGTTCGACTGATGGACGAAATTCCGATCTTGATGATATCGGGTTCTGGGCAACAGGTCGAGAAAATGCTCATTGTTAAACTATTGGGCAATTCAATCGAGGGTTTTCTTGCGAAACCCATCGATATGTCCGACCTACTGCAGCGCGTCGCTGCGGCATTGGAGAAGGACAGGAGCGAAGGCGTTACAGCCTCGTACTAGGCGCGGAGGCATAGCCTATCCTCTCACGTGGTTCTCGGGCGTCAAGCAATTTGCGCCCGACCATGTTGATCAGAGTTTCTGTGAGAAGCTTCAAAGGCCGATGCATTACGGGAAAGCCGAAACCCTAAATGCTCGGTCTTCTTTTTTTTGCCGATTGGCGGCTTATGACCTCCCGTGAGCGACCGGCCACCCATCCATCCCTCTATTAAGAGCCCTAACCCTCTTTGGCCTGTTATGAAATCAGCCTGCGCAGACCCATAATCGCCTACTGCCCCGCTCACAGGCAGCGAAGCAAAAGAGTGCCAATGCCTGGACCCGCATCATCTATGAATTCCCTCCAGCCCCCCTCTTGAACAGTACGTTCGACTAATCAAGCAAATGGATAGTAGATAATAAGGTGCATATGTACGAAATCCCACATATAATTAATAGGTTAAGCTGTTTCTAGCAGAGCTTTAAGAGACAGATTTCGTTTGCTGTGCCTCTGAAACGGTCCAATAAATAGGTTGACCGTAAATTGTTCACAACAAACCCGGACAATCTAGATAGCTCAATATTATTGGCATTTCCTGCCATAACTGGAGAAGAATGCAAGCTTCCACGAATCAGAATATAAGAAATCTCGCCATAATAGCCCACGTCGACCACGGAAAGACGACGCTGGTAGACGCCCTTCTAAAACAGGGGCATGTCTTTCGCGTCAACCAAGAAATTGGCGAGCTAATAATGGATAGCAACCCGCTGGAGCGCGAACGCGGCATAACCATTCTGTCGAAGAACACCGCCGTGAACTTCAAAGGCGTGAAGATCAACATTATCGATACCCCGGGCCATGCCGACTTTAGCGGTGAAGTTCAGCGCATCATGAATATGGCGGACGGCTGCCTTTTGCTGGTCGACGCCGTAGATGGCCCTATGCCTCAAACTAGGTACGTTCTGAAGCAGGCAATGCAAGAAAACGTCAAGGCCATAGTCCTCATCAACAAGATAGACAGGCCCGAAGCCAGGGTCGAAGAAGTTGTGGAGTTGGTGCAAGACCTGTTTCTTGAGCTTGCAATAACGGACGATCAGTTGGACTTCCCAATCTTGTACGCTTCTGCGCGGAACGGCTACGCAATGGCGAATATGGAGGACCCAAGAGTTGATCTAACTCCCCTTTTTGACGCCATTCTGGAAACCATTCCAGCCCCAGAAGTAGCGGAAGGTCCCCTTCAGATGCTTGTGGCGGCACTTGACTACGACAACTATATCGGTCAGATTGCCGTCGGACGAGTCTTCCGAGGCAATCTGAAAGCCGGGGATACGGTTGCCCATATCGGGAGGGACGGGGTACCCACGCGCCACAAGTTGGAGAAGCTATTCGTATTCCATGGTTTGCAACGGATAGAGGTCTCGGAGGCCCAAGCCGGAGATATCATTGCCCTAGCCGGCGTAAGCAACGTGTCCATCGGAGACACTATCGCTTCGGTGGAGCAACCGGACGCTCTTCCTCCCATCGAAATAGAGGAGCCGACGGTCATGATGACCTTTGGGGTAAACACCTCACCCTTCGTGGGCAAGGAGGGAGCGTTCTGCACATCCCGCATGATTTACGACAGGCTGCAACGCGAACTGCTAACCAATGTAAGCCTGCGAGTCGAGCGCACCGAAAGCGCGGAGGAGTTCCTTGTATCGGGTCGTGGAGAGCTTCACCTTTCGATTCTGGTGGAGACCATGAGGCGAGAGGATTTCGAGTTCCAGGTATCCCGTCCTGAGCCTGTTACCAAGATGGTAGACGGTCGCCGCCATGAGCCATACGAGGTTCTTACAATCGATAGTAAATCAGAGTACATCGGTAGCCTGACGGAGGACCTTTCCGGACGTCTGGCACAACTAACCGATATGAAAAACGACACCAACGGCAACGTAAGGTTAGAGTACAACATACCGACACGGGGTCTTATTGGTTTCCGCTCACAATTCCTGCGGTCCACCAGGGGCCACGGCGTAATGAGCAGCATATTCACAGAATACAAGCCGATGGTTGGTGAAGTTAAGGACACGGATTCCGGCGTAATAATAGCCTCGGAGTCCGGCATTGCCGTGATAAACGGCCTACTAAACGCCCAGGTACGTGGCGGAACCTTCATAGAGCCCAGCACGCCGGTGTACGAAGGCATGATCGTTGGGGTCCACCCCAGGTTGGAAGCTCTCGAAATTAACGTCTGCAAGGAAAAGAAGCTGACCAACGTACGGTCTTCAACCTCGGACATATCCATCCGACTTAGTCCCGTAATTAAGATGAGCCTTGAAGAGGCGCTGGAATTCATCGCTCCAGATGAGCTGGTGGAAGTCACACCCAAGAACTACAGGCTCCGTAAACGAGAACTGTCCACATTGGCGCGACACCGCCTGAGGCGAACTGGTAGCAGAGCTAAGGGGAAAGCCACGTAGTCTCTTCATGAGGCACCTGTTGAATAATCGACAGGTGCCTCGCCGGGAATAGATTGGAGACACCCCAAATGCTCCAAACACTATCCGACATGCTGAGGGAATCTTCTGAGAAGTATTCCTCCAGCCCTGCTGTTCAAGCCCGGATTCCGCTACCCCGTCACCAGCTACCAGGAGCTTTGGGAAGTCAGTGGTCGCGTCGCCACCCTCCTACAAAGCAAGGGTATCCAGAAGGGCGACAGGGTGATTATCTGGGGGCCCAACTGCCCACAATGGGTGTTCGCGTTCTTTGGATGCGTTCGCGCAGGGGCCATTATCGTTCCCATCGACATCAGGTCCACCCAGGATTTCCTGCGGCACGTCGTCAACCAGTCTCAGCCAGTGTTGGCGCTTACTTCAAGCATGCCAGCCTTTGACACAGAGCCGCTTGGAATACCCGCCTTACACTTCGAGAACCTGGAAGCGCTGACCTATCAGCTACCAGAGCCTTCAGAGGTGCCGCTGTCTTCCGACGACGTGGCGGAAATCATGTACACGTCCGGGACCACCGGCGATCCCAAAGGGGTTATGCTCACGCACGGCAACCTGATGGCCAATCTCGGCTCCATCCTCCAGCATGTAATTCCCAACCCCCGTGGGTATCGACTGCTCTCCCTGCTCCCATTAAGCCACATGTTCGAGCAAATGGGCTGCATGATAATGGGGCTAGGCGGCGGAGCCAGCATTACGTTTGCCATTAGCCGGCAGCCCACCATCCTGTTCAAAATAATGCAGGAACGCAAGTTAACGATGATGCTCCTGGTGCCTCAGGCCTTGGAGCTGTTCATGAACGGCATCGAGGCTGAAGTGGAGCGCCAGGGCAAGACCACAATCTGGCTTAGGATGCTGTCTCTGGCCAAGCATTTGCCCCATCCAATTCGACGCCGATTATTCAAGAAAGTACACGCTCGCTTTGGGGGCCATCTGGAGTACATCGTGTCCGGTGGTGCAGCCCTCGACGCAGACATGGGCCAGAAGTGGAACCTAATCGGTGTGAAAGTACTCCAAGGCTATGGCGCAACAGAAGCGTCGCCCGGTATTAGCTCCCACACTGTAAAAGAACCCAGATTCGACTCTGTAGGCCGCCCTCTACCCGGTGTCGAGGTCCGAATTGCAGATGACGGCGAAATTCAGAGACGCGGTGACAATATCACGCCCGGCTACTGGCAGGCCCCAGATCATACTGCCGAGGCATTCGACGGCGCGTGGTATAAGTCCGGCGATATCGGATTCGTGGATGACGAGGGCTTCCTGCACATCATGGGCCGCAAAAAAGACATAATAGTGCTGCCCAATGGCCAGAACGTCATTCCCGACGACATTGAAGCTGAACTGAGACAGGAAACCGGCGTAACCGATGCAGCCGTCGTGGGCATGCCCGGCTCATCAGGCCAGGAGGTTCACGCGGCGCTGGTTGCCAATGCCGACGGCGCGGCGTCCGCCGTCGAGGCCGTTAATCAGCGCATGACCGAGCACCAGCAGATCCGGGGCTTCACCATCTGGCCGGAGGAAGACTTCCCGCGCACTCACACGCTAAAGGTCAAGAAGAACGACGTTATCGAGTACTTGTCGAATTTGGCCGCGGGCAATTCGGAATCGGCCGTGGCCGTTCAATCCAGTGGCAACGCTGGCCCGGTGACGCTGCTTGGCCTGTTGGCCAGGGTGTCCGGCATTCCTGCGTTGGAAATAACGCCGGGCATGACAGTCGGCAACGACCTGGGTCTCGATTCGTTGGGCCGCGTGGAGCTTCTCTCTTCCATAGAGCAGGAACTGGGGGTGTACATAGACGAGTCGCTGGTATCGTCCCCGACTACGGTGGCCCAGTTGGAAGTCATGATCGATTCGCAGCAGGAGGCCACGGCGAATCTGCCACGATTTTACAAGTGGCCCATAACTCTCTGGTTTAAATGGGTCAGGGAACTACTACACCATTCCCTGCCTTTCCCGATACTCACGATAATGTACAAGGCCACCAAGTCCGGAACGGAGAATCTAGCGTCTCTCCACGGGCCCTCTTTATTTGCTGCCAACCACAATGCAATCCAGTGGGACAGCTTAGTCATTACCAAAGTAACGCCACGCAAGTACAGGCGTCAGCTCTCATTTGCGGCAGCGGCAGAGATTACTTTTGCGAAGAAATGGCTGGGCACCGCGGCCTACGTGGTGGCCAACGCCTTCCCTCTTTCACGCGAAAACGCAATTCGCCCCAGCCTGGAGCATCTTGGCCACATGATGGACTCCGGTTGGAACGTCGTCATATTCCCGGAGGGTGACCAGCATGTAGGCCAGCCCATGCTGAAGTTCCAGAGCGGCACAGGGCTACTCTGCGTTGAGTCCAACACACCGGTGGTGCCCGTAGGCCTGACCTGCACAAAGCGGCGCGGAAGCAGATGGTTCCCCTTCCGTGAGCACGTCACAGTTCAGTTCGGTAAACCAATCACTTTCACCCCAGGCACGACGTACGAGGAGGCCACCAGAGGCATAGAGAGTGCTGTAAGAGAATTGCACCTCTCGGGCGGCAATATCGCCTCTTAGTCGCCCGTATGCGGCAATTGAGGTCATATTGTTACCGGGCATCTCAGTGGGCTAAAATGGAGCACGCCATCCGGGGGCTTGCCGGGCAGCCTAAACTGGTTGCCCACCTAGACCTTCACATGGCTAATTATTCCACAGACACGAGGTACCCAATACCAATGGCTTTAAGAATCAGCAGCTTGGCAGGAAACGGCATGCAGGGCTACGCGGGCGATGGCGGGCGGGCCACCTCGGCCCTGATGGACAATCCCTTTCACGTAGAGTTCGACCCCCAGGAACACTACCTGTACATCGCGGACTGCTTTAACTACAGGGTACGCA
Organism: SAR202 cluster bacterium Casp-Chloro-G4; assembly: GCA_002816705.1. Classification (GTDB taxonomy): domain Bacteria; phylum Chloroflexota; class Dehalococcoidia; order Lucifugimonadales; family JADFKI01; genus Casp-Chloro-G4. Next base: position 26,492 of record MUCK01000005.1, on the reverse strand, counting down.
GGGTAGACATGCAGAGCGGCGAAATCACAACCTTCGCTGGTAATGGCGAGCAAGGTTACACCGGAGACGGCGGCCCGGCCACCGAGGCCAGCATAGACGAGATTTACGCTATTCAGGTTGATACCCAGGGGCACGTCTACCTGCTGCAGCGTTTCAACCCTTCGATAAGGAAGGTCGATGTAGGCACCGGCACCATCACTACCGTGGCGGGCAACGGCACCGTAGGCTACAGCGGGGACGGCGGACCCGCAACCCAGGCCCAGATGCGAGAGCCCAACGACTGTGTGTTAGACGGCGTTGGTGGCCTGCTGATCGCAGATATTCAGGACCAGCGGGTTCGCAGGTTGGACCTGGCCAGCGGACTGATGACCACGTTTGCAGGCACCGGCGAAAAAGAGCACACCGGCGATGGAGGCAAGGCCACTGAGGCCGGTATTTTCGGTGCGAGAGCCATCTGCGCGGACGGCAAGGGCAACACATACATATGCGAGCGAGAGGGCGGCACCCTACGTAAAGTGGACGCATCGGGGATCATCACATTGATAGCCGGAAATGGCGAAAAGGGCTACTCCGGCGACGGTGGGCCAGCCATTGGCGTCGTATTCAACGGGCCAAAGGCAATCCGATGTGACAGACAGGGCAATGTGCTCATCGTGGATACGGAAAACCATGCGATCCGCAAGTTGGACGTATCAACTGGCATTATCGACACTGTTGCCGGCGGTCACAGGGGTACGGAAGGGGATGGCGGTGATGCCCTCCAGGCAGGTTTAGCCAGGCCTCATGGCATCGTTGCCGATAGTCACGACGCAATGTACATAGCCGACAGCGAGAATCACCGCATCAGGGTGGTCAAGTAGGTCAAGGTCAAAACCCTCTGAATTTTAGGTAAACAAAAACGCCGGGTTACCCTAAGAAGGGAACCCGGCGTTTTATTTAACCAGTGCTTATTAAACTAGGCTTCCAGCCCTGCATGCTCGGAGTTAACGGCAGCGGCAGCGTCTTTCATTACGCCTGCCATTAGCACGTAGGCTGCGGTCCAGGCCTCCTTAACTTCGTCTGTGAAGGCCTCACCCAAACCCTGTTCCAGGGTCCAGAGCAGCGCCCCGGCGACGGTGTCGTAGTGCTCGTCTTGCACCCCGTAGTTTAGATGGCGGCGTCCCAACTCCTTTAAGACCAGGACAAGCGCCTCAGGCTTGTTCAAGCCACGAACTGCCAAGTTGATGGTTTTCATTAGCTTTTGCCCTGCTCCTCGGCTTCGATCTCAAACAAGGCTTCGACGGAAGGGTCCATCTCGAAAAGCTTTCCGTAGAAGAGCTCCGCAGCTTTGTCTGCTATCGGGACCACCTTATCCCAGCTTTCCTGCACCAGCGTAATCTGTTGAGGCTCCACGAGAATTCTCCTTCCAAAGAGGGTTTTCTGTTTATGTTCTTATCTGAAATTGGACGCATCGTAAGGCCCTTGAAACGACAACAACATCACTATTGGTTATGTCGAGGTACTGAATTTACAGACTTACAACATTCCTTGACCAGGATATTCCTGGGTGATAAACTTGCAGCCATCGACGAACAAGGCGCCTTCAAATAAAGAAGACGCTACAGGCGGAATTTCATGAATTTACTAGTCTTATCCGGCGGACCTCACCCTTATGAGGAGTCCACTCCGGTTCTGGAAACCTTCCTCAGGGGGGCGGGACACCAGTTTGAAATCACGGAGGACGCCAGTGTGCTCGCGGACGCCGGTCGCATGGCGGGTTTCGACGCTCTGGTATTCAATACGAAGCGCGATGGCGACATGACTATGTCGGAGGCCGAACGCTCCGGCATGACCGAGTTCATCAAGGGCGGCAAAGGCTTCGTCTGCATTCATATCGCCGGCGCTGCGCCACCTGAATGGCGAGAGTACTACGACATCACCGGCGGCGGATGGATTTCCGGCGAAAGCTACCACCCACCTTATGGGCAGTTCAAGGTTAACGTCAAAAACTCTGCCCATCCCGGAGCAAAAGGCATTTCAGACTTCGTTACTAACGACGAGCTTTACATGGGCATCGAGTATCGGGGGGACGGCAACGATGTCTTTCTTACGGGCGACGCCGAGGAAAGCACTCATGTGTGGCCTTCCAGGGGCGGCTCGCCCAAGTTCATGGCAGGCGGAACATTTCCACTAGGCTGGACCCGTTCATTTGGGCAGGGCAAGGTCTTCGTGACCCTACTGGGGCATAACGGCCAGAGCTTCGAGACGCCTGAATTCCAGAAGCTGGTGTTGAACGGTATCGACTGGGCCACTAGCTAGATATCATCCGATCTACTGGAACGCGGGCACGGGATAGTGCCGTAGACCTGCACGCGTGCGATTCCACCTGCGTTGATCCGGCGCCTGTCAAAGTCTTTTATTGATGGCCCGAGGGTAGAGGAATACAGGCAGATGCCCATTGATACGAAAGCCAATCTAACGTGTCCTCAGTGCGGCACCGTGCAAGAGGCGGACATGCCTATAGACTCCTGCCAGTTCTTTTATGAGTGTGTCAGTTGTCGGGCCGTGCTCCGGCCCAAAGAAGGCGACTGCTGCGTGTTCTGTTCGTACGCGGATAAGAAATGCCCGTCTATGAAATCAACGTAGGGCACTGACTGACGCCGGTAACCTTTGACTACCCCAGGGATTGGATGCTAAGGTGATTCAAGCCTAGTATCACTTGAATGCCCGTCGGAGGAGACTTCTTCCGGTGACTGCTGAGCAGACCAGCCTCCCAGCCAGGCCAGACCTACTTACCGTTTTGGAAGACCAGGGCTATAGGTTGACGGGCCCTCGTCGGAGCGTTATCGCTCTACTGGACAGCAAGGGGGAAGGCTTTAGCACCGAGGAGATCTGTGGGGAACTGCCGAACGTCGGTCGCGCCACTGTCTACCGAACGATCAAGCTACTGGTGGAAACTGGTGTGGTCTGCAAGCTCTCTTTCCCTGATGGGGCAGCCAAGTACAGCCTGGCCCGCGCTGAGCATCACCATCACACGCTCTGCGTTAAATGCGGACGTGTGGGCGAGTTCCGCGCATCCACTATCGAGCGCCTACTCCGTACCATAGGCGAGGACATCTCCGGCGATATAGTTGGCCACAGCATAGAATTTCATATCGTTTGCGAAGACTGCCTTGCCAAGTCTGCCCCCTGAGACTTCTCCCTTACTTAAACTCAGGCCACCCTTCTGCGTAATGCCGCCACAACGACGAACACCGCCGTAGCCACCAGAGTCATCGCAGGGCCGGATGGCAGGTTCAAATAGAACGATATGTACAGACCCACCACCGCCGATCCAGCGCCTATGACAGCCCCCAGCGCCATGGCCGATGTAAAACGCCTTACCAGCAAAAATGCGGTCGCAGACGGGGTTATAAGCATGGCGATGACCAGAACGATGCCTACAGCCTGCAATGCTATTATGATAACCAGCGCCAGCAAAACCAGCAGAAGGTAATCCAACGCACGGGTGGGAAGGCCTATCACCTTGGCCCCGGTAGGGTCGAAGCTGTTAAAGACCAGCTCCTTGTGGAAGGCGTAAAGCACCACAATCACGGTGGCGGCTAGTGCCAAAGTGGCCGCAACATCTGCATTGGATACGGCCAGCACCTGCCCCAGAAGCACGTCCTCGATGTCCACCGGAAGTCCTCGGGCCACCGTCATAAGCGCGAGACCTAAAGCAAAAAGTCCGGCGAAAAGTATGCCTATGGTGGTATCCTCGCTCAGGCCCGCCTTGCGGCTCAGGTATCCCACCAGGATCGCCACCGCAATACCGGTCGGCACAGCGCCAAAGAACGGGCTAACGCCAAGCATAAATGCAATAACCATACCGGGCAGCACAGCGTGAGCGAGCGCATCGCCCATAAATCCCAGGCTCCTGGTAACGACGTAGGCTCCAAGGATTGGGCACATTACGCCAACCATGACAGATACGATTAGCGCGCGCAGCATGAAGCTGTAGCTAAAAGGGGCGAGTATCGCGGTTAGTGCGGCTTCCATCTAAGCGTGATGTCCCCCACCGTTACCGAAGACCACTCCGTGCGCCCCGTAAAGCTCTTCCAGAACCTCCGGCGTAAAGGCAGTCTCTGGCGAACCAAATGCGCATACGTGATGGTTGATGGCCAGAACTTCATCGAAACGCTCGGCCATGTTCGTCAGGTCGTGCGTTGCCATGAGAATCGTCTTGCCATCGTCTCGCAAACCGCGCAGCACCGTCACCAGCCCCTCCTGAGAGGCTACGTCTACCCCGCTAAAGGCTTCATCCAATAGCAGAATATCTGCCTCCTGGGCCAAGGCCCGGGCTACGAAGACTCTCTGTCGCTGGCCACCCGAAAGCTCGTTAATAAGGGATGACCGCTCATCCCACATGCCTACCCGCTTCAGGGAAGATTCGACAATTGCCGTATCTTTCTTACCAGCCCTACGGAGCCAGCCCACCTTGCGGCTGCGCCCTAACAGCACCACATCCACAGCGGTCAACGGGAATCGCCAATTGACCTCTTCCCGTTGAGGGACGTAGGCAATCCTACCTTTGGACTTGTCCGGAGGGACGCCATAAATCAGCACACGCCCCGTCTGCAACGGAAGAATGCCAGCTACAGCATTGAACAGCGTGCTCTTCCCACCGCCGTTCGGACCCACAACACCCAGTAGAGTAGACCGTTGGACTTCGAAAGTGACGTCGCTCAATACTACCTCACCCCCTAGCCTAACGCTGACGTTCTCTACGATAAGCGCAGCCTGAGGCGCACCATTGACCATGATTTACCTGAGCGCCTTAACAATTATTTCCACGTTTCGCCTCATCATTCCATCGTAGGTTCCAATGTCGCTATCGACTGGGCCTAATGTGCCTACCCTGAGCCCATCAACAACAGGAACGCCAGTCTCTTCGGAAATGCGTCGCGCCATGCGGTCGTCCACCGCTGCCTCAACAAATATGGCCTTGGCGTCATTTAGCCGTATTGCATCGACCAGATCCGCCATCTCGCTGGCAGACGGGTCCCGCTCGGTGGAGATGCCGGGAATGATTGCTCCAACCACTCGGAATCCGTACCTTTCAGAAAAATACCCAAGGGAATCGTGAGAGGTCACCAGTATCCTGTCGCTGAGCGGTACGTCCTGGAGCTCAGCATTAATCCACTGGTGGAGGTCGTCTAGTTTTTTGGAATAGGCCACCGCGTTATCTCGGTACTCATCGCCGTGCCCAGGGTCTACCTTCGCCAGCTCCTCGGCGATTGCCAACACCGCTAATTTGGCGCGTACGGGGTCCATCCAGAAATGCGGGTCCAGCACCGCTTCGGCACGTGGAGCCCTTTCCTCCTCAGAAGACGCTAGCATAGGCTCTACCAGAGGTCCGACGGCCAAATGGCTGGCTCCCTTTGCCTCCACATTTGTTATGGTTTCTCGCAGCCACTGTCCTTCCAGATTCAGGCCTACGAATAACACAAGGTCCGCGTCGGCAACGCTGACAATATCCCTTGCCCCCGGCTGAAAGGAATGAGGATCTACTCCAGGTGGAATCAGGTCTACCACCCCCACGCCGTCTCCTCCCACCTGTCTGGCCCAGTCGCCAATAATGCTGCTGGTGCTAACGACGTTAACTCGTACCTCAGATGCCTGTTGGCTTGGCGGCAGGGTGCCCCTGGTGCAGGCCACACCAAAAAGCCCGGCAACAAGCCATAGCGCGACAGAAAAGTGCCGCACACCGCTGGTTACCACGAATATTTCTCGTTTGACTTATTGATACTTAGTCTCATTAACAGACATAAAGAAAAAGCGCTGAATGCGCCCTTTTATTTTCGGATATGTTATCACAAGCCCAATAGGCCGACTAGTGACTTGCACCACAGATGTGACCATGGCATCCAATCGAAGACGGAGCTTCTACACCAGCCCTTCGGGTAGCTGCACTGTCATGCCATCGCCCTCAAGATCGACGCTCAATATCACGTCTTCCAGGGCTGGAACTAGGATGTCCCTGCGGCCTTCAAGACGCACAACATACACATCGTTTGCGCCGGTCTCTATTATCTCCACGATGCGACCCAATTTCTCGCCATCTGCCGTTTGCACAGGCATCTCCATTATCTGGAAGTAGTAATAGGCGCCATTGGGCAAAGGTTCGGCGTCGGCCTCCGGAACAGTGAGCAGTTGGCCTCTAAGGCTGTCGGCCGTGGTACGGTCTCGCACCGAGGCCAATTTTACGAGCAGTATGCCCTTGGACCTGCGGGAGTGTTCGACCTTAACGGGTTTGCCCTTTAGATGCACCACGCTGTTGTCAGCAAATCGGGTTGGAGCGTCCGAAAGGAGTTCCACTTTGATCTCGCCCTTGATTCCCCATCCACCCCGAATATGCCCAACCACAACGTGGCCGGGAGTCGGGTTGGCCTGGGGCTTGACGTCGCGGGACGGCAATTGAGCCTGCTGTGGAGGGTCTTTACGTGGAGAAGTCAGGAGAATTAAACGATTTCCAGGACAGCGCTGGTATCCTTTTTCACGGCCGCCACGCGCAACAGAACGCGCATGGACTGCGCCACCCTGCCCTGTCGTCCGATGACTTTGCCTTTATCGTCTGGGGCAACTTCGAGCTTGATGATGACGCGACCGTTTTCCTCTTCCTCTGTTACCCGAACCTCGTCCGGCTCTGAGGCGATGGATTTTGCGATAAACTCAACCAGTTCCTTCATTCGCCCTTTACCTTCTCCAATGTGCCGAGTTTCTTGAGCATGTGGTTGACAGCGTCTGAGGGCTGAACGCCCACGCGAAGCCACTTCAGGGCCTTCTCCTCGTCCATCACCACGGTTGGGGGATCGGTCCTGGGGTCGTAGTGTCCAATATGATCGACAAATGCGCCGTCGCGGGCGGCGCGGGAATCGGCAACCACTATTCGGTAGCTAGGCTGGCTCTTGGCGCCAACCCTTCGTAAACGCATTTTAAGCATGTGTTGTCACTTTCATTGCCTGTAATCAAATAAATTTGAAAGGTATATTGGCTAAATATACATAATAGGACGCACCCATACAACTGCATTTAGCCATAGAAATTTTAGCCCCCATAGAGAGAGCTTGTCAACGAATCGAGGGATATCTGTAGAAGGGTTGCGCACGCGGCGCGGAAACCAACAAGCCGCCGCCCGATACCGGAGCGGAGCTTGTTACGATTATGCTCCGCTGACGGGCCTTGGCAGAAATGCTGCCTTGAGCTTGCAGTTGGGGCATTCCTGGTCCCGCATGGACCTCGCGTCAACTTTGGAGGGCTGTTCAAAGCCGCAAAGCCAGCAAATGAAAGTCTCAACGGTTGAGGTCTCGGATTTTTTGCTCACCATAACTATCACCTAACGATAATGTAATCGTAATGCTTCGAAATGAATCGAGGAAAGGCGAGAGGGTAGCGAGAAATGCAGCCAAGGCAAATGGGCTGGGCCTCTAGGACTTTCCCCAATTGAATGTTACTACTACGTAGTGAAAAACTCGGTGGCGAATCTGTGACGAATCTGTTAGGTGATTTAAAACTGCGACGTTACGTTAGGGAGTCCTACGGGGAGATAAATTATTGAGTTGGGAACAGCAGGGGGACGGCCAGAAGGCCTAGGTGTTGAAAAAAAACTGATCAATAATACCGGAGGATCGAGGCATTATTTAAGTTAGGCGCCGACACTCCCCAATGCCAACGCCAAGAGACCGCCCTATTCCCTGCCAGCTCCCTAAAAGAAAGGAGATAACATATTAAACCCGGACTACTTCTAGCCCGCGTTGACCTTGTGAAGTTGCGCCATAATTCGCGACTTTCGGCGAGATGCGTTATTCGCGTGAATCGCACCCTTCTGAGCCGCCTTATCCAACGCGACTACGGCTGAATTGACCGCTACTGACGCGGCCTCCGGGTCGCTGCCCGCCATTAGCTGACGAGCCTTACGCACTTCAGTCTTGGCCCTACTTCGAAGCGGAGCATTCTGAACCCGCTTTCGCTCGGATACTCTATGTGATTTTGCACTAGGCAACTTTGCCTTACCTCCAATTAATTCGTCAGTCTCTTGCTCTGCTGACGCTAAAAACGTTTCTCACGCCCTCTAATTTGGAGAACATAACATTCAACTGGTCTATACCAGTAATGTAGACCGTAAGGGAGATCACGCTGACGTTCCCGTGCTCTTCCGAAACGCACGATGTTATATTAACACGTTCTTCCGACACACGGGAAGTAATATCTCCAAGGAGTCCCACCCTATCATATGCCTCAACCCTGATTCTAACGGGAAAGAAGGTTTGCGTCTTGCCCCAGTCAACTGGAATAAGACGTTCCGTTTCCGTTTCCGCGCGAACGTTGTGGCAATCCCTCTGATGTACTGTAACACCCCTACTGCGCGTAACGTACCCAATTATCTCATCACCGTTGATTGGCGTGCAGCAGTTGGCCATGCGCGTCAGCAGGTCGCCTACGCCCAACACTTCTACGCCAGACTGCGGGCTGTTAACGGGCACCGAGATTGCCACCTCGTGCTCCGGTTCAACCGACTGCGTTGACATCTTGCTAACTACTTGTGCGACGGTAATCATTCCGCCTCCCAGAGCCGCTAGGAACTCGTCTGCGCTGTCAAACTTCATCAGCCCAGCTAAATCCCCGTCCGCAATGGACGAGGTCAACCTACGCAATTGCTTCTGGTAGATTTCGCGGCCGCGCTGAATGTTTATTCCTCGTTCCTGTTTGTTGAACCACTGACGTATCTTGGTCCGTGCCGAGGTCGTATTCACGTGGCCCAGATTCGGGTTAAGCCAGTCCAAACTAGGTCCGCGAACCGTCCTGCTGGTCATTATTTCCACGGTGTCGCCGTTCTTGAGCTTATATGTCAGCGCAACGAGCTTGCCGTTGACCTTGCCGCCAATGCAGCGATGACCAATGTCCGTGTGAATTCTGTACGCCAAGTCCAGAGGAGTTGAGCCGGCTGGCAATTCCTTGAGGTCCCCTTTCGGAGTGTAGACGAACACCTGATTCTTAAAGATATCCGTCTTGAATGACTCAACGAACTCTTCGGCCCCGCTGACGTCTCGCTGCCAATCCAGTATCTGGCGAAGCCAGGTCATCTTCTCCTCGAAGTCCACATCTGAGTTGCGGCCTTCTTTGTAAAGCCAGTGTGCCGCTACACCGTATTCAGACACTCTATGCATCTCATGGGTCCGAATCTGGACCTCAACAGGGTGCGCATCCACGCACAACACGCTGGTATGCAGTGACTTGTACAGGTTGTCCTTGGGGTTGGCGATGTAATCGTCGAACGCGCCCGGCAGAGGCCTCCACTTGGAGTGAACCACGCCCAGAGCCGCGTAACAGTCCGACTCTTCCGTCACCAGTACCCTAAGGGCAAACAGGTCGTGAATGTCGTCGACACCAAGGTTTTGCTGAGAGTATGCCTGTATCTTCCTATGAATGCTGTAAATATGCTTGGGGCGTCCAGTGACCTCTGCTGTTAATCCGGCGGTGTCCAGGTCAAGCTGCAGCGACTCCCTTACAGACTCGATGTAATCCTCCCGCTCCTGCCTCTTGGAGCTGAGAATTATTGAAATCTGCTTGTAGGCATCTGGGTTTATGTGCTGGAAGGCGAGGTCTTCCAGTTGCCACTTGACTTCCCATATGCCTAGCCTGTGGGCCAACGGCGCGTAGATGTCCAGGGTTTCCTGGGCAATGGCCAGCCGCCGATTCTCCGGCATCGACCCGAGGGTGCGCATGTTGTGGAGGCGATCGGCCAGCTTAATTAGCACCACACGGATATCTTCCGCCATGGCCACCAGCATTTTTCTAATGCTTGCTGCTTTGGCAAGATCCCCGTCTGACCCAGATGAGCCCAGGTTGCCCAACTGCTCAGCCAGAGCCTCGGTTTTTGTAAGTTTGGTTACGCCGTCCACAAGCGTGGCGACCTCGTCGCCAAATATGGACGCTATCTCTTCCATTGATATATCGCAGTCCTCAACGACGTCGTGAAGGAGCGCAGCCGCCAACGCGCTCGGATCCAGCCTCAGATCAGCTAGAAAGATCGCGGTCTGAAGAGGGTGCTCAATGAAGGGCTCTCCTGAACGCCGCACCTGCCCGTCATGGGCCGCTGCTGCGAACTTATAGGCCTCTTCAATTATGTGGATTCGGTCTTCGGGGACGTATTCTCTGGCTTTGGCAAGCAGAATTTCCAAGAAATGCCTTTCTTCCAGTGCGCATTTCGGATCGTAGTAGTTATGTATCAAGTATATCCGAGCTTGGAAACTCTATCAATTGGCATTGGGTTCTCCCACGTCGCCAATATCCACACCATAATGCAGTCTAAATCGGCCTGGAAACCAGTATCCGCCATCCGACCATGAAACATATCCTTTAGGCCGGAGCGCCTGTGATATGATGCATAGCCAGTTTACGCCTTCTCCCGCAGGCCGTGCCGCAGGTGTAACGCCGAATCAAAATCGTAACTGGAGTCACTACGCTTAATGTGCGCCAAGCAGACGGAAAGGGTCTCCGTAGGCCCAATTAGCGGCTTCCCCGAGTGGACGCCCGCCGAACGAATCCTGGAGCAGCGGATGCTCGACACCATAAGGGCGTCGTTCGAGCGATACGGCTTCTCCCCTATTGAGACACCCTCCGTGGAGCGAAACGACGTTCTTACGGCCAAAGGTGGCGCGGAAGCGGAGCGGCAGATTTACCGGCTGACGAGCCTTTACCCGCAAAGCGTAGAAGACGCCCGCGAGTACTCCCTACATTTTGATCTCACTGTGCCTCTGGCCCGGTATGTGGCACAGCGTTACGGGGATCTGGTCTTCCCTTTCCGGCGATACCAGATTCAGAAGGTCTGGCGGGGCGAAAGACCTCAGCACGGACGCTTCCGCGAATTCACCCAGTGCGACATCGACATCGTAGGCGACGGCGAATTGGGCTTGATGGCGGACGCAGAAATCCCAGCTGTCATATCTGAAGTTTTTAGCAGGTTGGATATAGGGAACTTCTGCATCCGAATCAGCAACCGCAAGATTCTGACCGGATACCTGGAACACCTTGGCTATAACGAAGTGGAAACTGCAGACATTCTCAGGGAAGCAGACAAGATAGAGCGGCAGGGCGTAGGCCCAGTTCGCGAATACCTCGAAGGTAACGGTGCAGACGCCTCCAAGATCGATGGCATATTGGAACTGGTCCAGGCGGAAGGCTCCTCGCAGGAAATTCTAGCCTCCCTGAAGGCCAAGACAGGCATCGGTGATCGATACGAACAGGGCGTTTCAGAGCTGTCCACTGTGGTAGAGTTCGCGTCTTCCTTCGGCATTCCTGAAGCCAATTTGCAGGTCGACCTCGGCATCATACGCGGCCTGGATTACTACACCGGCACCATTTACGAGACCCGTCTTCTGGACCATCCACAACTGGGCAGCATCTGCTCCGGCGGGCGCTACGACGACCTCGCCAGCTACTATGTGGGCCGGACGCTGCCAGGTGTAGGCATATCCATCGGCCTTAGCCGGCTATTCTCTCAGCTGCTCCGTGCCGATATTTTACAGGCAGGTGCCGCTACCGTGGCCCCGGTGCTAGTGACCACGCCGGACGAATCTTTGTATCGAAAGGCCATAGAGATCGCCAGCGACCTGCGGTCCAATGACATTTCCACGGAAATATACTTCGAGAAGGCCCGTTTGGCCCGACAGCTACGCTACGCATCCCGCAAGGGCTTCAAGGTGGCCGTCATTCCGCTGGACGAAGACCTTGCCGACGGAAAAGTGCGTTTCCGCGATATGGAATCCGGAGACGAACAGAGCGTGCTCATCGCTAATTTGAGCAACGAAATCGCAAAGCTCGTAAAATAGGGCGCCCTTCAGCACCGCTATACCCAAGCAAAATCAGGTTTATGCGGGGGTGTGTTTGATATACTGAGTCCTGAGGCCAATACTAATGGCCCAATACTAATTATGTGATTCGCAGGTCTAGCTATGACCATGCTAACAAGACTGGCTTCAGTCGAAAACCGATACGACGAAATTGAAGAGCTAATGGCCGACCCGGAATTAGCGGTTGATTTCACACGGATACGAAACCTCGCTAAAGAGCAGGCCACTATGCGCACCGTGGTGCAGCTCTCGCGTGAATATCGTGGCGTCCTTAAACAGCTGGAGGAGACAACCGCGATTGTTCGGCAGGAATCGGACCCGGAAATGGTGGCCTTCGCCAAGGAAGAGGAGGGCCAGCTTGAGGTCCGTAAGGCCGAGTTGGAAGAGAGTCTCCGCCTTGAACTCATACCTAAGGACCCTAACGACGACAAGAACGTAATCATGGAAATTCGCGCAGGCACCGGCGGCGATGAGGCGGGCCTCTTCGCAGCGGACCTTTACCGCATGTACATGCGGTACGCTCAGCGCATGGGCTGGAAGACCGAAGTGATCGACGCCAGCGAGACCGGAGTAGGGGCTATGAAAGAGATAGTCTTCGCGGTCAAGGGTCAAGGCGCGTACAGCCGCTTGAAATATGAGAGCGGTGGGCATCGAGTCCAACGGATTCCCACAACTGAGTCCAGCGGGCGAATTCACACATCCGCCGCAACCGTGGCTGTGCTTCCTGAAGCCGAAGAGGTTGACGTAGATATCAGACCCGAGGACCTGGACATCGACATCTTCCGCGCCGGTGGCCACGGTGGCCAGAATGTGCAGAAGGTGGAGACGGCTGTCCGCATTACTCATATACCTACCGGCATAACCGCAACCTGCCAGGATGAACGCTCCCAGCTCAAGAACCGCGAGAAGGCCATGGGCGTGTTGCGCTCCCGTATTCTTGCTCAGGAGATCGAACGCCAACATCAGGAGGTCTCTGCAAATCGCCGTTCACAGATTGGCAGTGGAGACCGTTCTGAGAGAATTCGCACCTTTAATTTCCCGCAGGGCCGCGTAACCGACCACAGAATCAACTTCTCTAGCTACAACCTGGAGCAGATTTTGGACGGAGACATCGACGAGTTCGTGCAGGAGCTTCAGCAACGGGAGCAGTCCGAGAAGCTGGCCGACACCGCCCTATAAAGCATGGCTACACGCCAGGCGGAGTTAATTTAAGGGCATGAACCTCAGAGAGTACCTTCGTAACGCCAGCGAGCACATTCCTGCCGCCCCACATGCTAATCCGAGACTGGAAACGGAAGTCCTCATACGCCACGCCCTACGTATCAGCCGCGAGCAGTTCTTTGCCGACCTGGAACGCACTCTAACCTCCGATGAAGCCGCAGCCATGGACGCCCTGGTAGCGCGTAGAGCGTCCGGAGAGCCATTGGCGTACATCACGGGGCATCGTGAGTTTTACGGGCTGGATTTCGTAGTAAACAACCATGTCCTGATACCCCGACAAGAGACCGAACTTCTGGTGGACCTGGCCCTGGATTTCGCAAAGGATTGGGCGCCAAGTGAGCTCAGTATCGCGGACGTGGGAACAGGCAGCGGCGCCATCGCCATCGCACTGGCTATCAACCTACCTGGCGCTACTGCGTTTGCGACCGAATGGGACGACGGAGCGATAGAAGTTGCGCGGGCGAATTTCCGACGCCATGACGTACAGGGCAGAGTGGACTTGCTTCAAGGGGACCTTTTGGAACCTATCCAGGGACAAGTGGACATTATCGTCTCTAATCCGCCTTACATTCCCACCGATGAGATCGAAGGGCTGGCGGTTGAGGTTCAGCAGGAACCCAGGCAAGCGCTGGACGGCGGCCTCGATGGTCTGGATACTTTCCGAAGATTAATAGGGCAGGCTCCAACTAAGTTAAAGCCGCGGGGCTTAATGCTGGTTGAGCTGTCTCCTCAGCAGATGGACAACGCCGAAATTCTTGCAGCGCAGGCCTTCCCATTGACTGAGGTCTCGCACGCGGACGACCTGCTTGGTCTGGCTAGAGTGCTGGTTATTAAATGCAAATGAGGCGGCCATTAAGGCCGCCTCATTTAAATTACTCTTCTACTTAGTCACTTACCGATGGCGAGTTTTCCCCGTAAGACTACTCGAAGCCCAACTGGTAGTGCTTGCCTTCCGTCTTGATGGACGGGGCCATGATTACCTCTGCGTTGTGCATCTCCTGGATGGTCTGCGCGCCAACCATGCCCATGCAAACCCTCAAAGCGCCCATCAGGTTCTGAGTACCGTCAGTAGCGGAGGTTGGGCCGAAGAGTATCTCTTTAAGAGTCCCTTTGATGCCTACGTTGACACGGGTGCCGCGAGGCAGCGCGGGATGGGGATTGGCCATGCCCCAGTTGTAGCCTTTACCGGGGGCCTCTTTGGCCTGGGCCAGAGGCGATCCCAACATCACCGCGTCGGCGCCGCAAGCGAAAGACTTGCACAAGTCCCCGCCAGTGCGAATGCCACCATCGGTAATCACCGGCACGTAGCGACCGCTACGCCTGAAGTACTCGTCGCGGGCCGCGGCGCAGTCCAGAGTAGCAGTAACCTGCGGTACTCCGACTCCTGTGACTTCTCTCGTGGTGCAGGCCGCTCCCGGGCCGACTCCAACAAGCAGACCATGTATGCCTGTTTCCATTAACTCCAGGGCTACGTCGTAGCCAACGCAATTGCCCACAAGCACCGGCACATTCACCATCTCAAGCAACTCCGGGAAACGGAGCCCAATTTGGCTGCTAGAAATGTGCCTGGCCGTAGTCACCGTGGACTGTACGACGATCATGTCTGCGCCAGCCTCCGCAGCTATGGGGGCGAACCGTTTCGTGCTGGCCGGGGTAACAGAAACGGCGCACCTAGCGCCGTTCTTCCTGGTTTCTTCTACTCGAGCCGCTATCAAATGATCCTTGATAGGCTCGGTATAAAGCTTCTGTAGGAGGCTGGTGACTTCTTCCTGGGGGGTAGTCACAATCTCGTTCAATATCTCTTCTGTGTTTTCGTATCGACACTGGATTCCTTCCAGGTTCAAAACAGCCATGCCGCCGAGCTCGCTCATGTGGCCCGCGAATTTCGGGGAGACCACTGCGTCCATTGCAGCCGCCAATATAGGGGTGCTAAGAGTAATACCTTCGACAGAAAAATCAATGTTGGTTAGTTCTGGGTTAACAGTCAGTTCGCCCGGTGCGATAGCAACTTCATCGAATCCGTAGGCTCGCCGAATTTCCTTAAGCTGGGGTGCGACCATTATTTTGCCCCTCTCAGGCTGAAATTTTTTGGACTATAACAAAGCATAATTTTTACGTCAAGCTTGGGTTTCATCAATTTGAGTGATAATGTAATTTCTGGCTTCACCTCCAACTCAAGACCTTCCAAAATCCGAGACGATATGACTTTCATCGTGTCCCACGACAGCGGAAATAAACGAGCCTCTGGTTGATTCCTCAGCTGCGAAAAGCGCGTCGTTGGTGAGTGGGTGAAACTTGCGGTGATCGTTGGGGGTTAGTACGAACGAATCGAATTGCTCTCTGGATCGGCCTGGCGCTTGGCCGGCCATCCATCCTGCTCGAAGGGCGTGGCCCCAGTGTTGGCAATACCTTAGGCGAACATTCATTTTCGCTTCCGCCAATCTGGCACCTTCTCCGTGCGGTCAATTACAATCGAATCTAGTTTAATTGATAATAGGACTGTAAGTAAGGTAGGTCAACGGTGCCAGCCGAATAAAGGTTATCCTGTCCTATAATAAATCTGACCTAAGTGATTTGAAATCCAGATAAGTGCGGACATATGACGTCTCGTGAAAACATCGTTCGAGGTTACGCGACAGGGCTGGGATTCGACCTTGTGGGCATCACAACAGCGGAGCCTTTTTTGCGTGACGAACAGGCCGCATTAGAGAGAGTACAGGCTGGCCTGATGGACGGCCTCGGGTGGTATACCGAGGAGCGCGTGCGGCGTGCCAACCGACCAGAGGTCCTCCTGGAGGGTGCCCAGTCGGTTATTTCCCTAGCCCTAAGCTACAACTCGGGACCGCCTGATGCGGATGGCAGCGGCCCGAAAGGCAAAATCGCCCGCTACGCCTGGGGCGACGATTACCACGACGTAATCAAGAAACGCCTACGCCAGTTCTGCGAAGGCCTTGAGGCCCGTCTGGGCGAGCCTGTCCGCACCAGAATATTCGTGGACGACGGCCCCATGAACGACCGAGCCGCTGCGGAGCGTGCTGGTGTGGGCTGGTTCGGCAAGAACACCAACATCCTTACCCCAAGTCACGGCTCATGGGTTTTCCTGGCTCAGGTAGTAACCGACTTAAAGCTCTCACCGGACGAGCCGCTCAAAAAAACCTGCGGAAGTTGCGTCCTGTGCATTGACGCCTGCCCTACAGGGGCCATAGTAGGGCCGTACGTTATCGACAATCGGAAGTGCATTTCGTTTCTCACCATAGAACTGCGGGGCCCCATCCCCAAGGACTTACGTCCACTGATAGGCGATTGGGTCTTCGGCTGCGATATATGTCAGGACGTTTGCCCCGTTAACCGGAAGGCAACTCAGACATTGGAGCCAGCCTTCCAACAGCGACATGACTTCTCTGCGCCCGAGTTGATACCTCTTTTGGAACTGGACGAAGAGGGATTCAGGGAGCGCTTCCGCAATAGCGCTATCAAGCGGGCCAAGCATGTAGGTCTTCAACGAAATGTGTGTGTGGCGCTCGGCAACATCGGCGACGCCATTGCTGTCCCTGCTCTGGCAAAGGCGTTGGAATCCGACAGTCCGCTAGTCAGAGACCACGCCGCCTGGGCGTTAGGCCGCATCGGCGGCGCTGAAGCAGTGCAGACGCTGCGATCCGCTTCGCTTAAGCCGCAAGAAGAAGATGTCCAAGAGGAAATCCTGGACGCACTACGTCATCTGGCAGCGGAAGTACAGGCATGACGGCTTCAGGGCGCATTTTCCTGGCCAACGTAGGGGCCAACGCCAGCCACTCCTTCGACAGCCCTATATTCGACGACGGCACTTTCGAATTCATAACGATACCGGAGGATCAAGACCTCCCGGGCGACCACGCCGTGCGCTACGGCAGCTTGACCTCGTTCTACGACCCCGGCAAGTCAATACAGGACTACATACCTCAACGCCTTTGGAACTTCCCAACACATTTCGACCCCGAGTTCGAGACCTTCACTTACGGAGACAACTGCGAGACCAGTCCCAGGGCCGCCTCGTTGAAGCGCATGGCGCCGGGCGACTTCATATTCTTTCTCGCCAGACTCACCCGGGAGAAGAAAACCAAGGAACCCTCGGTACACGGCTTCTACCTGGTAGGATTTTTGGAAATCGAGGGGATTCTGAAGGATGTTACGCAACGGCCTACCGATGTCGAAATGGAACGTTACGGGACCAACGCCCACGTCCTCAGAGGGCTGAGCGATAAGACACTTTGGGATCGTTTCTGGGTCTTTGCTGGGACGCCGAACTCTCGTAGGTTCCGCCGGGCAGTCCCGGTGACGAGAGAGCTAGCCTTGCAGGTGTTTTCGTCGGCGGGCGGCTCGCCCTGGAAATGGGACACAGGCCGCAGCGACTTACAGGTGATAGGCTCTTACACCCGTAGTTGCCGGTGCGTCATCGACCCTGCAACGCCTGGCCAGGCCGAAAAGGCGACGATTATGTGGGACTGGGTTGCCAGGCATTCTTGAGGGCATGTTACCCTGCCTTTACTTTGGTGTAATCCATAGAGGTGGATAAAACAAGATTAATTATGCCTCGCGGTTTAAAGACTTCAGTGACCGCATTGGCCTTCCTCCTGCTTGCCATTGGGTGCCAGAGTCCTGCGCCCTTCACCCCACCAGTGGTGAATGTAGTACCCAGCGCCACGCCCACTGCAACTCGCACCCAAACGCCTGAGCCTGCGGAAATCGCCACCCCAACGAAGGCTCCTTCAGCGGCAACTGTGCCAATTACAACGGCAACGGCTACCACCAGCGCGGGAACTCACCCTACGGCCACTCCCACCGAAACCCAGGCGTCAACAGCCACGGCCACGCCAACTATCCCAGCGACGGCTATGCCGCCACTGGCAGATACACCCACTCCCGTACCAACAAGTACGCCTGAGCCCAGCGCGACGGCCACGCCGACCCCGCTGCCATCAGCTTCGCCTACTCCCCTAGCAATTGATGTGAACGGAAGCCTCACGTACATCGACAGCGACGGCAATTTATGGCTTATCAACGCCGACGGTTCCGGAAAGACGTTCCTGGCAAAAGACGTGGACCCGTCTCAGTCGCCGGTATGGTCGCCGGCAAAAAGCCGGGTGGCTTTCAGGGAGAATAAGACTGTTAACAACATTCCAGTCAAAGTCTGGCGAGTGATGGAAGTAGACGATTTAGGCCGTTATCAGCTTATCGCCCGCATACAGAACTCTGAAGACTTCGCGTGGTCCTCCGACGGACGTTCCGCGATTATCTCAGAACCCTTCAAGGGCTTTGTGGAATACAACATCTCCACCCAACGCACGGAGGACGTATTCGACACCTTCGGAGGCGCCGTGGACCGTAGTCCTGCGCTGTCTCCCAACGGCAAGAAGCTGGTGTTCGTGCATTACGAGCTCAGCGTGCAATATTACGTCGGGTTGGTCCGCGCCTACGACGACCAGATCAAACCGGTCACTTATGACGAGTCCTTCACCAATTACTTCCATCCCGTAGTGACGTTGCTGGATGCGGGAACAGCCAAAGAACGGAATCAACAATTTCGGTTCATGTGGACGCAGGACGGCAAAAAGATCGTGTACGCCGTGCAGCAGTCGGGAGAAGCGTTTGGCAGCATATTCGCCACCGGGGCAATATTCAACACCGTAGCCTCTGGTGTCCTCGCGCCAGCCTCCACCAATGTGGACCTTTCCGCCAGCGGTGAAAGTGTCGTCTTTTCGTCATCGCAGGGCCTTATGACTGCGCCCATCGAGGGTTCTTATACGCCCCGCATGTTGCTGGAGGGTGCCCCAACCTCGCCGCGATGGTCCCCGGACGACATGCACGTGGCGGCCATCGACGACCGAGGCATCACCATTGTTTCCTTCGACGGCAAAGTATCTGGTGTTATCCCCGAAACCAAGGGCGCAGTGTCCATGGCCTGGTTGCCCCTGCCCTAGTTACATTCACATCTTGACAATCCCCTGCCCAGGCTCTAGCTTGTAAGCCGACGCGTCGCGTGAACAACACCTTCACAGGGTATTTTCGTTGGCAAACAGACAGGGTATTTCAACCTCCGAATTTCCAGCCGCCAATCGACCGGCCGCGCTGGGCGTTAACGGCATGGTAACTTCAGCTCATCCACTGGCGTCCGCTGCTGGCCTACAGGTACTCATGGAAGGCGGCAATGCCTTTGATGCTGCCATTGCAACAGCGGCCGTCCTTGGCGTTGGGGAGCCCTACATGTCGGGCATGGGTGGCATAGGCGTGGCGCTGGTGTATACAGCGTCCGACAGGCAGTTGCGTGCCCTTAACTTCTCAGGCCGCACCCCCAAAGCCGCCGAGCCTTCACTTTTCACAGAAGGAAAGAAGGACGCTGGCGCAATGTCTCCGCTGATTCCTGGCAACGTCGCCGGGTGGCTAGCCTTACATGAGGCCCACGGCTCCATGGACCGGGAGCGGCTATTCCGACCTGCCATCAACTACGCCGAGGGTGGCATGCCTGTCACGAGGCTCAACGCCCGAACGATGGCCAACAACGCCTCAAGGCTAACCAAGTTCCCTTCCGGATCGATTATTGTTGGCCCGGACGGCAGCACGCCATCGGCCGGCGATAGGTTACGCATGCCGCAACTGGCTGAATCGTTTAAGGCCATGGTTAAAGGCGGCACTGAGGCCTTTTACCGTGGTGGTATCGCCGAGCGCATTGTAAGAGGCGTTCAGGCAGCCGGTGGTCTGCTGACCATGGATGACATGGCAGACTACCGCGTGGAATGGCAGGATCCCGTCAGCATCTCCTACCGCGATTACAAGATATTCACGACGCCGCCGAACTCCACGGGCTTCCAGATTCTGCAGACCTTGAAGTTCATGGAAGGCTTCAGCGGCAATGACCTCGTCTTTCAGTCGCCGGAGACTCTACACCTGATGATGGAGTCCGTGAAATTGGCCGTCACTGACAGGATCAGGTATGGCGGCGACCCGAATTACTTGGACATCCCCATTGGCGGCCTGCTTTCAAACGGCTACGCTGCCCAGCAGAGGGGCCGGGTCGACCGTAGCAAGGCATCAACCGTTTCCGGGGAGACCTTCGCAGCAGGCGTGCCTACAGGCTCTCTGATGGCGGGCAGCCCAGAGGCGTTCGATGGCGGCATGACGACCCATTTCGCGGTGACCGACAGGGACGGCAACGTCGTATCCGTCACGCAGACGTTGGGCGGTAGCTTCGGCTCCGGCTTCGCCCCTGGAGACACAGGCATTTTTCTGAACAACATGTGCCACTGGTTCGACCTGGAAGAGGGCAGCTCAAACCGGATAGGCCCCGACAAGAGGGTCGACTTCTGCGTGGCTCCAACGCAGACGTTCCGTAACGGTCAGTTCTACGCCAGCATGGGCACTCCGGGAAGCTGGGGTATCTTGCAAACTACGCCCCAGTTCCTAATGCATCTTCTGGATTTCGGCATGAATCCGCAGGAGGCCATTGAGGCGCCGCGATTCCGATACTACGGCGGCGTCAGCGTCCAGATGGAGGAGCGATTCCCCCTGTATGTTCGCCATGCTATGGAGCAAAAAGGACACGATGTAACTGTACTGGAACCCTGGGCCATGTCCGTAGGCGGTGCACAGGGATTCCGGCTTAACCCGAATTCTGGCACTTTGGAAGGCGGCGCAGACCCTCGCAGAGATGGTCTCGCCGTCGGATGGTAGGTTGAATGGCTAGAGAGAAGATATTCGTAACGCGGGAGCACATAATCCCGGAGGCGATTGCGTATTTGGCTGAACACCACGACGTTGAAGTCTGGAAAGAGCGCTCCGCGCCGCCCAGAGACTTGCTCATCAAGAAGGCGAGCGAGTGCGCGGGAATGCTTACGGAGATAACCGACGTAATCGACAAAGAACTGTTGGACCAGACATCAACGTTGCGAGTTGTGGCTAACAGGGCCGTGGGCATGGACAACATCGACATCCTGGAGGCTACAAGCCATGGAGTAATGGTCGCCAACACCCCGGGCGTCCTGCACGAGTCCTGCGCAGACTTCACCTTCGGCCTGATGCTTTCGCTGGCACGGAACATAACTTATGGGGACAGACAGATACGGGCGGGAGCATGGAAGGTCTTCGATCAGATTCCCTATCTCGGCACAGACGTTTACGAAGCGACTTTGGGCATTATCGGGATGGGGCTAATCGGAACGGCAGTGGCCCGACGGGCTAAGGCCTTCAACATGAAGATTGTTTACTACTCCCGTACTCGCAAGCCGGAACTTGAGGAAAGCCTTGGCCTGGAGTGGCGACCCGAAATGGACTCCATTTTCAGAGAGGCGGATTACGTTTCGCTGCACATGCCCCTAACGGCTGATACGGAGTACGTCGTTGGCCCTCGGGAGTTGGGCCTAATGAAGCCGACCTCGTTCCTTATTAACACGACGAGGGGACGCACCGTGGACCCTAAAGCCCTCTATGAAGCTGTGTCTGGTGGAGGTATTGCCGGAGCGGCCCTTGACGTAACAGACCCAGAGCCTATCGGAATCGACGACCCTTTGCTAACGCTGCCAAACGTGCTTATATCTCCACACATCGCCAGCGCAAGCTCCGCCACCGTGAGAAAAATGGGGCAGATGGCGGCAGCAAACATATTGGCCGCGTTAGAGGGACAGACTATGCCTTCGTGCGTAAATCCAGAGGCCGCCAATCAGCGATAATTAGCGGCAGCAATGCTTGAGGCCTTGGGGAGCCATTTCTCCATGGCGCAGATTTGTTACTGCAAGAATCAATTGCCATCTATCCCAAAGACCCCGGCAGGTCTGGGAACCACCCAACCCAATGCCATCATCAACCATTCCCAGACCTGCCAGGTAATTCTTAAACCTAAAACGCAAGACGTGCAGCCTTAGTTAGTCTTAAAAGCGTTCACGCCTGTGACAAGCGCAGGCAGTCCACCCATCCAGAAGGCCACCCGAATCGTTTCGGCGATCTCCTCTTCAGTGGCGCCCAATGCCCTTGCTCTATTTGATATTGCCGCAACCCCGTCGGCGTGGGCTAAAAGCGCGTCGCAAAGCATGGTCATCAACGTCTTGACCTTGGCGGAAAGTGCGCCGTCTGCCAGGATAAGCTCTCGGCCTGAGCCAAGGAGCTCAGCCAGCTTGGGGTCGTTTTCCTGTAATGCCGCCGCATAAGGCGGTCGTTGCTGCTGCATAGTTATCCTCCTCCATATTTTAGGCATAAACCTTTAGCGCCAATTGCAGTTTAAAACTGCCGGAGAAGGATACCACTTCAAGCAAAAGTCTATCGGTTTGGGGGTGTATTGGCCGTATGTGCGGGGGTTGCGTATCGTTTAGTTAGAGTGTGGGGGTGGTTAATATTTTTGAAGTACAGAGTACCTCTAAATACGGTAACAAGCGGCCAAACGGCCGTCGCCCTTGGGTTCAAGACCCGGGTGAGGCGCAGCTTTACAAAATTCGATGGCCATGGGACATCGTTCATAAAACCGACACCTGTCCAGCGGATCTATGGGCGCCGACACAGAGCCGTTAATTTCCACTTCGGGGCGCACGTAGGAGGGGTCGGGTACCGGCACAGCGGAGAGCAAAGCCTTGGTATATGGGTGCTTGGGGTTGCGCAGCAGATCCTCTGTTTCACCTGACTCCACTATTTTACCCATATACATCACGGCAATTTGATCGCACATATAGCGGGCCGTGGCTAGATCGTGCGTGATGTACAGATAGCCGATTCCCAAGTCCCTACGCAGGTCGTTCATCAGCTTCATCACTCCAGCACGGACGGACACATCCAACATAGACGTTGGCTCGTCTGCAACGACCAATGCCGGGCCTAGCACCAGGGCCCGCGCTATGGCGACCCTCTGCCTCTGACCACCCGAAAGCTGGTGTGGGTATCGAAAGAGAAAGCCTTCTGCCGGAGACATTCCCACCATCTCCAGCATTTCGGAGACGCGATGGCGGCGCTCCAAGATGTTGCCTACCCCCTGCACCACCAAAGGCTCAGCGACTGCGTCGAAGACGGTAAAGCGAGGATTTATCGACTGATAGGGGTCCTGAAAGATCATCTGAGCTTGAGACCGAAAGGCCTTCAACTGGCGGCCATTCAGCGTCGCGACGTCAACAGGGCCGTTCTGAAAATCGTGGAATGTTACGCTTCCAGACGAAGGCTCAATCAATCTCAATGCAAGCCTGGCCAATGTGGTCTTACCGCAGCCGGATTCACCGACAAGACCGAGACTTCCGCCACGGGGTATCTTCAGGGTTACATCGTCGACAGCATGCAGATAGCTCTTCCGCCTGCTTATGAAACCGCCTGACATGGCAAAGCGTTTAGAAACTTCCTGCATTTCCAACAACGTTCCGACGGAGGCATCATTCGTGTCAGTACTGACCTGTAACGGCGCAGTGTCCACGACTTCGACATCGTGGGGATTCACCTCGTTGGCACCCCGTTAACGTCTCCCGAGGGCAGCTCCGTCCTGTGCGTGACCGGACGCTCCAGGGCACCGTCCTGCGGATTCCAACAGGCATATCGGTGACCCAGGTGGTCCACCAGCGTTGGCTGTATGATCCTGCACATGTCTGTGGAGTGGGCGCAGCGGTCAGCGAACCTACAGCCCTCAGACTCGACGGTTAGGTCCGGCGGCTCACCTTCCAAGACGACAAGCTCTTTCTTCTCCCCTGTAACACTGGGAAAGGACGACATCAGCGCCGCTGTGTAGGGGTGCCTGGGGCTGCTTAACACTTCGGATGTCTTGCCCAACTCCACCAGTTGCCCGGCATACATAACACCAACATAGTCCGTAACCTCGGCCACAACACCTATGTCATGCGTCACGTAGATCATCGCCATGTTGAGCTGCTTTTGCAGCAATCGTAACTGTCGCAGAATCCTGTCCTGGGATATCACGTCCAGCGCAGTTGTGGGTTCGTCAGCGATAACCAGGTCTGGCTCGCAGGACAATGCCATCGCGATGACGGCCCTCTGCTTCATGCCTCCGCTGTACTCGTGAGGGTATCTGTTCATGAAATTGCGGTCCAATCCAATCAGGTCAAACAGATCCCCAACCGTACTCATGGCCTGATGATGAGAAACGCTCTGGTGCGCCTCTATGGCCTCCGCAATCTGCTCCCCGACCTTGTATACCGGGTCCAGAGAGTTCATAGCGGCTTGAAACACCATGGAAATTCTGTTCCACCTATAGGGGCGCATCTGGTTCTCATCCAGATGAAACAGATCGACCCCGTCCAGCAAGATTCGTCCGCCTGTGAGCTTGCTGTTTTCAGGCAGCAGCTTCATCAAGGCAAGACCCAACGATGTCTTTCCACCGCCTGACTCACCCACCAGGCCTAACGATTGCCCCCTGTCCAACGAGAACGACACCGAGTCAACGGCGGTCAGGCTGCCTTGCATCGTCTGGTATCGCAAGGTAAGGTCCCGTACTTCCAGAAGCGGTCGGCTCATTGGCGTCTTAACCTTGGGTTGAAGACCTCATCCAACGCACGCCCTACCAGGTAGAAGGAAGAGCACAATAATGTGATGGACAGGCTGGGGGGCAACATCAGCCACCAGTAGTCCTTTACCAGGAGAAGAAACCCCGCGCTCTCGGTGGTATGAATCATCAGGCCCCAGCTAATGCGGGTATCCAGAAGACCAAGAAATGAGAGAGTCGCCTCAGAGAAAATTGCGCCCGTCACAGTGAACATCATGTATAGAAACGAGACCGGAAGCAGACTGGGAACAATATGCCTCGTGATGATGTGGAAGTGGCTCCCACCGGCCGAACGAGCGGCCTCGATGTAGGGGTTGACCTTAATGCCCAACGCCTGTGATTTCACTACTACGGCCGCCGTGCCGAAACCGCCAAGCACACCTATGACCAGTCCCAATTCCAGCAAACCAATGCTAAAGAATCCTCCTAAAACTATTAGTAATGATATGAACGGCATCATAATCATCAGGTCGGCAAGGCGCATGAGGAGCATGTCTACGATCCCACCGTAGTATGCCGCTACGGCGCCCGCAGACGTAGCAATGGTCACCGTGACCAGGGCTGCGAAAACGCCCAGCAGGAATTCAGACCGGGCACTGGCCATTAGCTGACTTAACACATCCCGTCCATAAGGGTCCGTGCCCAAGAGATGTTGAAGACTTGGCGATGCAGGCTGATCAATCTGGCTGAGGTCTAAGCCAATCACCGGATCGTATATTGCGGGGTTCCACACCGTATGCATGAGCACCGGGTAGACAATCACCAGTTGCAGGTAGAACCCGATTATCCCCAGGCCTATCAGACCTATCTTCGTCTGGACAAATAGGGCCCAATGGAACCTTAGTTTTTCATCCCAAAGAGAAAAGCGTATTCTCCAGATAGGGACATCAACGCCTGTTTGCTGAATTTGCTCGGCCATTAGCGATGCCTGAGCCTGGGGTCCAGATACATATGGAGCAGGTCGGCCACCAGATGCGCCACCACAACCAGCAGTCCTGTGAATACGAACGCACCCAAGGCCAGGGGTATGTCATTTTGTCTGACGGCGCTCACCAGAGCCTGCCCCATCCCTGGCCAGGAAAAAACGGACTCGATGATGACGCCACCGTCAATGGCGAAAGTCAGGGAGAACAGAAAACTGGTCACCACGGGAAGCATGGCGTTTCGGGCCACGTGGCCATCGCGCACCTGCTTCTCGGACAACCCTTTGGCCCGCGCAGCAAGAACGAAATCCTCTTTCATGGTTTCCAACATACTGTTGCGGGTAATCAACATGGTGCCCGCGAAGGAGATTAGCGTCAGTGTGGCCAAGGGCAGAATCATATGCCTCATGATATCGATGGTCAGGTATCCCAGCCCTGTTGCGTCCCAAATCAAAGCAATGAAAGCCAACGACAGGGCCGCAGCCACGGGCGTCACCCAGCGCCGTCGCAACGACGTAAATCTAAGAGAAGCTAGCTTGATTGCTAGTAAGACTACGAATATGGCGCCAACACTCCAAAACATCCTGATAAATACATAATTCCCGTCCACAGTAGCATCCCGCCACAGCAGCGGGTCCAAGAATTTACCTACAGGAAACCAGTTCAGTGTGAGTCCAAAGAACCAGAGGATCATCAGGGCGAACCAGGGAGTGAAGATAGTGAAAAGGGAGACACCGCCCAAGGTAGCGGCGTATTCAGTTACACTGCCCCGTCGCCAGGCTATCAATTTGCCCATTGAGAAACCCATGTAAAAAGAGATCACCGATGCTGTCACGAAAAGCATCACGGTTCTTGGAAGGCGCTCCATTAAGATGCTTCCTACAGATCGAGGATAAAATCCAAACGAAACGTCGAAGTTACCCGTGGCGTAGTTCTTCAAATGCTTCAGATACTGACTCCACATTGGATCGTCGCATCCCAAGA
>MUCK01000004.1 GCA_002816705.1 SAR202 cluster bacterium Casp-Chloro-G4 | reverse complement strand
GGCAAACGCTTCACCTTTATTGGCTTGCCGCTGAAGCTCAAGGGAGCCCACGGCGGGCCGACCAGGGCCGCCGCGCTGCTGGAAGATTAGGCGACCTGACACCTGTCATCCCGAGTGAAGTACGCCGCAGCGGACGAAAAGAGGAATCTTCGGCACTTGTTAACCGAATTAACATTACGTCTTAGATTCCGATAGAGAGGCACAAAATCAGCAGCAAGAAAATAGCCGTCATCGGCACCGGCGGGACCGGCAGCACCATCGGGGGACTGCTGACCAAGGCGGGCCATGACGTGACCATCATCGACCAGTGGCCGGACCATGTGAACACTATGAAAAACGTCGGCCTGCACATGTCGACGCGGGAAGAGGACTTCACCGTGCGGGTTCACGCTCTACACCTTCACGAGGTCTGCAACATCACAGAGCAGTTCGACATCGTGTTCCTGGCCTGCAAGTCCTACGACTCCTTGTGGATGACGCAACTCATCGAGCCGTACCTGAAGTCCGACGGCGTGCTCATCTCGGCGCAGAACAGCATCAACGACGAGTGGGTTGCCCCAATAGTGGGCCAGACCAGGGAGATCGGCTGCGTCATCACCATGTCTTCTGAAGTGTTCGAGCCCGGGCACCTGAAACGCAACACCGCCATGCAACCCAAGATTATGCTGTTCGACGAGCCAACCTCAGCCTTAGACCCCGAGATGATTAAGGAGGTGCTGGACGTTATGCGGGAGCTATCCACCTCCGGCATCACTATGATCGTTGTTACGCACGAGATGGGCTTTGCCAGAGAGGTTGCCGACCGCATGATTATGTTCGACGATGGAGTGATCGTCGAGGAGGGGACTCCTGAACAGATCTTCGAGAATCCCCAGAGCGACCGCACAAAACTATTTCTTTCACAGATACTCTGAAATAGTATTCCACGCCTTTTGCGAAAATTTCCCGCTAGAGCTGCCTTAGCCGGGGGTCTAGCTTGTCGCGGAGCCAGTCGCCGAAGAAGTTCATCGAGAATACGACGAGCAGGATGGCAAGTCCTGGGAAGAAGGTTATCCACCAGGCGGTCGATATGTAGTTGCGTCCCTGAGCCACCATGTTGCCCCATGAGGGCGCCGGCGCTGGAATTCCGACGCCAAGGAAGCTAAGGACTGATTCCGTTATGATTAAGGAGCCCACCTGCAACGAGGCTAACACCATTACTGTGCTGGCCACCCCCGGCAGGATGTGCTTAAAGGCTATTCGAAAACCCGAAGCTCCGGAAACCCTGGCAAGGGATACGTAGTCCATTGATTTCAACTGTAGCGTCTCGGCCCTGACCTGGCGAGCAAATGGCGGCCACGTAAAGAGAATCAGGAGGATCATTACCAGCATCAGGCTTGGTTCCCACACGACGGCAGCCACCAGCGCCACTAGAATGAATGGCACGGCGTAGGTAAAGTCCACTAGCCGCATGAGCACCTCGTCTACGATGCCGCCAAGGTATCCTGCGGCAATCCCCAGCACCGTTCCGACCAAGGTACCTGCGATAAGCACAGTGACCGCCACCAAAAGCGAAATGCGCGCGCCGAATATTATTCTGCTCAGCACGTCCCTTCCAATGTGGTCGCCTCCCAGTAGGTAATCCGATGCCCCTTCCGCATCCCAGGCGGGGGGAACGTTCCTCTTCTCGAAATCTGCCTGAAGGGGATGGTGGGGCGCAACAAGCGGTGCAAATATGGCGACAATAACTATGAAGAAGACCACAAACAGGGGAATAACAGGCCAACGCCGAATCGTTTGGAACTTGTTGGCAAAGGAGCCGGTTTTCGCGGTCAATTGAAAGTCTGTTGAACTCATATATGGTCTACTGGAACCTAATTCGAGGATCGATTAGCGCGTACAAGATATCCGCGGCCATACTACATAGCAGGAAAACGACTGCAAATACTAATGCCAGTCCGGTTATAAGCGGGAAGTCAGTGTTTAGAGCCGCCTGTACAGCGAGTCTACCCAGGCCTGGCCAGGCGAATACAGTTTCGATTACTACTGTGCCAGTCAGAAATCCTGCGAGAAGAGTTGCCGCAAACGTTAACGGGGCTATAAGGGCGTTCCGTAGAGCGTGCTTCCATATAATTTTCGAAGAGCCGACACCTTTTGCCTTGGCCAGCTTTATGTACTCGCTGTCCAGCACCTCTAGCATTGAGGATCGAGTGAGGCGCAACAATCCTGCGGCGGGCAGCCAAGCCAAGGTAGCCACGGGAAGTACGTAGTGTGTCCAGTCGCCACGCCGCGATGTTGGCAGCCAGTCAAGCTGCACACTAAATACCAGTACCAGTACTATGGCTATCCAAAAAGGTGGCGTAGCTTGCCCTAATAGTGCGAAACTTCGACCGAAGTAGTCCCACACCGTCATCCTTTTCACGGCAGACAGCATCCCGAGAGGCAGGCCAAGAAGTATCGCGAATACGAAAGACACACCGGACAACTGCAAGGTTGCCGGCAGGCTCTCCACGATCATCAATAGAGAATTGCGTCGGTAGTGCACAGACTCACCGAAGTCCCCTTGGACGGCGTTTTTCAGCCACACAAGGTACTGGACTGCCATCGGCTTATCCAGCCCCATCGCTTTCCCCTGGGCCTCCCATGACTCGGAGGTGACCCGGGTGTAAGCAGACATATAGAGGTAGCGCGGGTCTCCCGACAACCTCGACAGCGCGAAAACCAGAATGGTTATGGCAAGCATTACGAACAACATGGCCGAAATTCGCCGGACGATTATTCTTCGCATGCCTCCCTTTCGACATTACACGATGTTGGGGGTACATAGTCTTAAACGTACCCCCAACATATTACAAGCAATTAACTGAGATTCTAGCTGTTCACAACGCTGAGCTAATTCGCCCCATCGGAGCAAGTTCTCCCGGCTACTTCTCTATAGTTATGCTCTCAGGATTGTTGAAATAGTTTACGGTGAACGGCTTCCAACCCTTAATGTACGGCTGATAGACGAAGTAGTTACCAACCGTCGCTACGCCGAGGTGCAATTGCTGTTCGGATAGGAAATTTGCTAGCTCGGCGTTATTCTGCAAGCGTTTATCAAATGATGGCTCCACGTCGTTCTCGAATCCAAGGTCGCAGAATTCGTCCGGCAGCGTCAGCCCGCCAATGTGGCCTGGGCTCGGGCAGTAGAAATTGGCAATGGTCCCGCCCTTTTCAATGCCGAAACCGTGCAACCAGGGCACATTCATGCTCTTGTCTACAGACTCAGGGCGTCGGCTGGCGTAGGGAGAATGGTCCACTGTCACGTCGAGGCCGAGATTCTGCCTCCACATCTCCCCCACGGCATCCGCAATCTCCGGGTCCCAGAACGAAAAGTCCGGGGCCGACCAGAGCGTAACTTCAAAGCCGTTGGGATAACCTGCCTCAGTCAGCCATTCATTGGCCTTGACCGTATCGAAGGGTACAACCCATTCATCTCTGTGCATCGGAGACCCTGTAGGGAACTGGGAGTACAGGTGGATGTACACGGGATCACCAAACCCGCCCAGTACCGTGTCTATTATCTGTTGTCGGTCCACAGCCATGGACATGGCCCAGCGTACTTTGCGCGCGTTCTCCATACTAACGTCGTCGTCAGGATCACCGACCCAAGGGTAACCCTTCTCTATGGCTTCGGTAAATCCAGGCCACTTGCGGTATACATCTGTTTCTTCGCATGTTGGGCATGTCGCGCCCCAATAGTTGCCGGACATGTAAATCGTGTTGGGACTGGTAAGTCCCACTACTACTGCTCCACCACCTATTTCGTCGACAATAGACCCTAGGGCCTTGCCGGGAATCGGTGCTATGTCAATCTCAGCGGTCCGTAACGCTGCATCTCGGGTAGCCTGCTCCGGCATTTCGACAGTACGCAATAGCTTGACACTTGGGGTGACGCGCCAGTGACCCTCCACTGCCTCGGCCACCATCTCATCGTGTCCGTTCCAGAAGATAGCGTCGTATGGTCCGGTCCCAACCGGTGTGCTGATGAACTCGTCCTCTCCAACCGTGTCGTATAGGGTTTTGCTCAACATGCCAAAGGTGTCTGACCAGCCCTTGCCAACCAGCACACCCCATGTTGGCGGGTAGCCGCCTTGTTCGATGTTCATGACGGCGGTGTATTTGTCTTCAACGTCCCAACCGACTTTAAGAGCCGGAGGAAGCTGCTCTGCGCCGTTGCCCGTCGAGCCCAGAATCCAGGACTCATTGAAGGTCCAGGCAACGTCCTCTGCGGTTAGTTCTCCCCACCCGTCATGGAACTGAACGCCCTGTCGGATCTTGAACGTCACTTTCGACTGGTCCGGAGCTATCGTCCACGATTCTGCTAGCTCAGGGAGGTATGTGGCGGGATCGGGAGATGATGCCTCACCGGGTTGAGGAGCAGGTTGGGCCTTCAGGATACCTTCGTATATACCCCAGTTCATGCCGCGGCTGACGGTACCTGCCGCATCCTTAGAGCCCAATTGCACTAGCGGTGGCAGGCCCGGTATGCCTACTACAAGCTCTCCACTGGGTTTCGCGCCGGAGGGAGCGGGCGCAGCGGCCTCAGGCACAGCCTGAACGACCCTGGCGACAATCGATTCAACATCGGCGGCGGTCAGGCCCGGCTGTTGGGACGCGGCAGCGCCTGCCACAGCCCTATTCACAAGACTCTCTATCTCGCTGGCGGTCACGCCCGGCTGAACCGAGGCGGCCACTCCCTGTTGGACCATCGCCCTGATTTCTTCAGCCGATGCCCCCGCAGGCGCGGATACCACTACAGCCGCCTGTACCATGCGTTGAATTTCAGCAGCTGAAACCGGGGCCGGCTGTGCCGACTGGTCGGGCACGGCGTTCTCCACCGCGCTCTGCACAAGCTGTGCAAGCTGTTCCGCGTCGAACGCGGGTTGAGCAGGCTGACTAGCGCATGCCATAGCAAGCAACATCACTAGTCCGATACCTGCCCCTAGTAGGCGTTTTATTCTTACCGGTGCAACCATTAAGTTCCCCTTCTTTAGCCTAAGTTCCAACCATATTGGTATCCAAATTTAGCCAAGCCAAATCACTACGTGGCTTTCCCTAGCGGGAATCCTACTAGGTCGGGATTTGCATGTCAACGGACTCGGCCGGCAGTATGGGCTCGATCACAACGAAGACTAAATAGATATCAAGGCCCCGTTGTGGGTTGGAAGCAGCAGAAAAAGGGGCGAAATTATCACTACAAGAGGGGTAGCCAATCAATGTCAGACTTTGTTTGGCGGGCGTTACTGGGATTTCTAAGTAGTTCCGCGAAGGCGCGGGTCTAGAATATCCCGAAGGCCGTCGCCTACCAGGTTAAAGGACATGACCGCTATTGTGATGAAGACGCCGGGAAAGAACACAAACCACCAGTTGGGCACTAGCTGGTTTGAGGCTTCGCCTAACATACCTCCCCATGTAGCCGTAGGAGGCCGGATTCCAATACCAAGGAAGCTGAGAGACGCCTCGATTACGATGGCGGTGCCAAGGTGAACGGTTACGAGCACGATAAAGGGGGCAATGCACTGCGGAGCCACGTGTTGGACCATAGTCCTGAGTGGAGACGCCCCGATGGCCCTTGCGGCCTCAACATACGTCATCTCCCGTACTGAGAGCGCAACGGAACGGATGACACGGGCTCCGAACGGCAGGCGCGTGACTGCAATGGCCAGGATTATCGTCCACACGGTCGAGCCAAGCACCAGGACCAGCAGGAAGGCCAGAATGAGACCAGGCGTTGCCATGATAATCTCAAGAATGCGCTCGGCTATGAGGTCAACCTTTCCTCCGGTATAGCCGCTGGCAATGCCCCAAACCGCTCCCAAGGAAGTTCCCAATAGTACGGAGGTAAGCGCCACAAAGAGGCTCACGCGGGACCCGTGTATGACCCGGCTAAGAATATCCCTTCCGATATTGTCGGTGCCGAATAGACTGGACCTGTCCGGCGGTGCCTGCATCTTCGTAAAATTTGATTTGATGGGATCCTTTGGCGCAATGATTGGGGCCGCGATTGCCATAAGGACGAGCAAAATAGCTACGACGCCCCACGCAGCCGCGAATGGGCTTCGTACGGCGAACCGCCGCACGTTCCTAACGCTTTTGTTTAAGGCAATCCGTACTGCCGGAAGCTCTAGTTCCTGAGTCATCTAGGAGTCCTCTTTTGGGTCGAATGCAACCCGAGCCGTTTGAAAATCATGCGTTAGGATAGGCGTATTCTGGGATCCAACCAGCCGTAAAGAAGGTCTACAAAAAGATTAACCACAATGAACACTACGGCATAGAAAAGCGTGATATTTTGCACAACGTTAAAGTCCCGGTCTATGGCGGCCGCTACCAGGGCTTTGCCCAGTCCAGGCGCCGCAAAGGCCTGCTCGATGGCGACCGATCCTCCCAATACGAATCCCAAGAGGACGCCACTCAGGGTTATCACCGGCAGCAGTGCGTTCGGAAGGGCATGGCGAACCAGAACAAGCTTTTCACCCAGGCCTTTGGCCCGCGCGGTACGAACGTAATCGTCGCGGAGCACCTCGAATAAGGATGAGCGTGCCATTCGGGCAATGTAAGCGGCCTGTCCCAGACCCAGTACAATTGCCGGACCAATGATGATTTGGAAGTTTATCCAGGGATTTTGCCAGATCTGAACGGCGGTTATCGGGGACTTGTATCCGAATAGCGTAATCTGGCCTACTACTAGAAGCATACCGAGCCAAAAGCCGGGGATGGCCAGAAAGAGAACAGTGAACATACTGGCGGTGGAGTCCATCTTCGACTGAGGTCTGAAAGCGCTAATTATCCCGACGGGGAGACCGATCAGCCAAGAGATTAAGACAGACAAGATGCCGATCTCAGCGCTTATCGGGGCACGGGAGGCCAGGATTCTAATTATCGGATCGCCACGGAAAAAAGACTCACCCAGGCTACCTCTGAGAAGTATGTCCCCAATCCATGAGCCATATTGGACAATGTAGGGCCTATCCAGTCCCAGGTCGTTTAGCACCTCTGCCTTTTGAGCGTCCGTCAGACGTTTGATCTCCTCTACGCCGAAGTATGCTCCAAGGGGGTCACCGGGGAGGACTCGCATGATTACGAAAATCAAAATCGTTACGCCGAAGAGCGCAGGAATCGCGTATAGGAGTCTCTTGGCTATGTAGGTATACAAACTGTGCGGCCCTCGGGTTCGGTCTTGGGGTTGGCGTCAGACTCGCTTTCTACACAACCTTCTTACCTGGTTGCCATACGGCTTTGTCTCGGAGAGTGTACTAAATCTAAATCAGGGACTTTTAAGATTGTTCAATCATTCACAGCCCTTGATGAATGAGCCGAATCTGTATTGTTAGTGTAGCCATGCCGATAAAGTGAGGAGAGGCAGACCCGTCTAACAATCTACCTCTCCTCGTTTCCAGGGCTATTTATGCGCTAGCCTTTAGCGCCGGTCCAGCCAAACGTTATCCCATTTGTGCAGTTCGTACCATGTGAAGAAGTCGCTGTCGTTGGGCATCATTCCCTTGACATCGTCGTTCCAACCCCAGTAGACAATTTCGCTGTTGATAGTAGGTATTGCGGGGGCCTCTTGCAGCAGGAGCGTGCGTAAATCATTAGTAATGGCAATACGCTTATCCAGGTCTAGCTCCAACTCGAATTCCCTCATAAGCTGATTGAACTCATCGTTACGCCAGCGGGAGAAGTTGTTGTCGCAGAGTTGCTCACCGCAGACGCCATAGGCGTTTCTGAAATAGTCGCTGGGGTCCCCGGCAAGCGACTTAGAAGAGCCGAGGGCAACATCGTAGTTGCCGTCGACGGTGTCTTCAATGTACTGAGAAACGTCCGAAAGCCGGATTTCTCCTTTGATTCCAAGCCGTTCTAACAGCATGGCCTGTAAGGCGGGCATTTGTGTCCTCTGGTCGGGAGTCTCACGAGTGAGAAGGTCCAGAGTGGGAAATCCTTCGCCATCGGGATATCCAGCTTCGGCCATCAGGCGCTTGGCCTCGGCCAGGTCCTCCTCGGTAGGGGAGCGGATGCCGGGAATCTTGGCAGATTCCGACGACGACAAGGCATAGGGAGTGCCGGCAACGAAGAATTCGCCCCACTCGATACCGATGATGTCCTTCACGGTTTCCACCAGAATCGGCGCATCCACGGCCAGCATCATCGCCCTTCGTACCAGAGGATTATCAAGGCCTTCGTGCTCAACGTTCAGGTTCACCATGCCTGCAGTAAAGGAGTGCATTCTGGCCTGATTGAAGCCTTCCTTGTCGGCAATGTTCCTACCGTCCTTGGGAGCAAGCCACATCGTCCAGTCGGTTTGTCCGCCAAGAAGCGCAGCAGTATTCTGGGGCGTCCACGCAACGAGCCAGACATGCTCGATACGGTCAACGTACGGAGCGTTGGGATTCCAGTAGTCGACGTTCTTTTCCACGACCCACTTGTCATCGTCCCGGGACATGTACTTGAATGGCCCAGTGCCGGGATGGTCGTCTATCTGGCGGAGGTTCCCATCATTGGCGTCAAGGACGTCCTTTTTGACGATGTGGTTCCACTCTGAGGCGAAGGAAGCCAGCATGGTGTCAGGGGCTCTCGGCTCCTTCAAGACGAACTCCACAGTATAGTCGTCAGGCGTGACTACGGATTCCACTGCCTGGAAGAAGACCTGCCTCAGGCTGACGAGGCCCTCTCTAGGGAAGATGATGCGGTCATAAGTGGCTTTGACGTCCGCAGAGGTAAGCTCAGCGCCGTCGTGGAACTTGACTCCCTTGCGCAGGAAAAATCTGTAGGTCTGGCCGTCAGGAGATATCTCCCAACTGTGCGCAAGGTCCGGCACTATGGGAACGCTCGAAGTTCGCGGGTCGTGCCGAAGAAGGGTGTCATACATGGCGGACTGGGAGCCGTGATTGGCAATAGTCACCGAGGCAGCCATGTCGAAGTGGGCAGGTGGTCCGTGCGCGCCAAGGCGTAAGGTGCCGCCGCGCTGGGGGAAGGCATCGAGAGTTTGCATGAAGAATTGGCCTTCGCTAACAGGCCCGGGGGTCGCTATTACGACAACCTCTCGGATTACTTCCTTCTCTACCTCCTTCACGACCTCGACCTCTCTTACGACCTCCACCTCCTTAACGACCTCGACAGGGACTTCCTTAATCACCTCTTTTATGACCTCAACAATTTGAGGCTCTGGCGCGGCCGCGGGGCTACTGGCGCAGGCCGCAAGAAACAGCGAAGAAATCACGGTGACCAGTAATGCTGTTGAAATCCTCTTCAATTGAGACTCCTCCTCTATTCGATGACAATCTGTCACATGCACACAGTTTTCCCTATGTGCAATCAGGTTTTTAATCTAAATGGTGGCCTTAGATGCCAACAACTATAAGTCCTCATATTAGGGATGTCAATCGTACCCCAACGACTTCGACATCAATTGCTCAGTGGGTAAGAGTCGTGATTTGCGCGAACCACACAACACCCTGGAGAGACATCCTGTGGCCGGTTAAATCTGTCTTAACCTGGGATCGAAATGGTCGCGCAGCCAGTCTCCCAAGAAGTTGAGGGAAACCACGACTAGTGCGATGGCCACGCCGGGAATAACCGCAATCCACCAGGCTGAGCCAATGTAGTCTCTGCCGTCCGATACCATACTGCCCCAGGCAGGATTGGGGGGCGGAATGCCCACGCTCAGGAAGCTTTGTGTGGCTTCAGTGAGTAT
Organism: SAR202 cluster bacterium Casp-Chloro-G4; assembly: GCA_002816705.1. Classification (GTDB taxonomy): domain Bacteria; phylum Chloroflexota; class Dehalococcoidia; order Lucifugimonadales; family JADFKI01; genus Casp-Chloro-G4. Next base: position 24,859 of record MUCK01000004.1, on the reverse strand, counting down.
GATCTGCCCCGTGCCCAAGGTAGCAACCACGATTAGCGTATTTGTTACACCCGGAAGCAGGTGTCGGAAAATGATTCGAGTAGGCGACGCATCAGCCACTCTGGCGAGGGATACGTAGTCCATCTCTTTTATTTGGAGGACCTCGCCCCGGATTTGTCGCGCCGTACCGCCCCAGGAAAAGATCGCTACAATTACGAGAAGGGTTCCGAAGCTTGCTCCAAAGACTCCGACTGCGACTAGCGCCGCCAAAATAAAGGGCAACGCATTTTGTAGATCAACAATGCGAATGAATAGCTCATCGATGTGCCCCCCGAAGTATCCCGAAGCTGCGCCGATGACGGCTCCCACAGCGATAGTAATCACCATAGTTGCGCCGGACATAGCGGCAAGCACCTCGAAAATAACGGCGAAGTCCTGATTTTGCATCCCCATGCCGCGCGCTGCTGTAAGAAACTCGTTGGTGACGGACGAGGTTGGCAGGGGAACATCCATCTCTTTGCCCAATTCCAGGGCCAGACTCAGGTCCTTCTGCATCATGTTCACATCGAACCAGGCCTCGTCTGGCATATCCAGCACGAAGGGGCCTCGGTACTTGATCATGGGCGACGCTATGACGCTATTCAATAGCACCTCAACGGCGGTCTCGCGCTTGATGCCACTCTTCTCAGCCAGAAGAACGCCCTCACAGAATGCCAGCATCTGGACCACGAGGCTGAGGTTCGTCGCAACTTTCATAGTGACTGCCAGGCCATTTTCGCCGACGTAATTTACGGTAGGCCCGATGGCCTCCAGTATCGGCTTGACCGCCTCGAAGGCCTCAGGGTCGCCCCCAACCATGAGCGACAGGGTGCCCTGCTCCAACGTAATGACGCTGCCGGAGACCGGGGCATCCAGCATTTGCGCCCCAGTACCCAAAACCTGTTTGGCGAGGTCCCTGCTGGCGGCCGGGCTCACGGTGCTGATGTCCACGTAGAACTTGCCTGGACTCAGGCCTGCCAGCACGCCGTCGGGACCGCCCGTGATGGCATAAAGTGCCTCGGTGTTGGAAACCATGCTCAGCGTGTATTCAGAGGCCTCGGCGACGGCGCGCGGCGTATCGCCCCATAGCATGCCATTGTCCAACAGCTCCTCTGCCTTGGACCTGGTGCGGTTGTATCCGGTCACTGTGTGGCCCGCATCCATGAGGCGCTGGACCATGCGGCTCCCCATTACGCCCAAGCCTACGAATCCGATATTCGCCATTTTCTTGACCACCTACACACGATTGTGGCATAGCGTATCCACAATACTTGGTTCGATATAACTCGAATTTCTTTTCCTATTGTGAACCACATCCAGCGCGTTTAGCCTATCAAATAAGTATGGCCCCCGGACGTATCAGGGGGCCATACTAGATTAGCTTCTTAGCCAGGTTACCAGTGACTAGTCGATGTGGTACATGATGCGGTGCTCACGAATCACGTCGTTCGCGAAGTCGTTGTTCACGTCGCGAATCACCGAGTGGATGTGATTGGCATCGTTCTGGAAGTTGTCGAATTCGACAACGAAGGTACCGCCGTGAATCCTGTAGTAATGCTTGTCGGCCCTGGTAGTGCCGCCATGCCACGAGAAGAAGAAGTCGTCGATGCCCTTCTTTTGAATTTCAGCCATCTTCTGGTCAGCAAATTCGCCTCGGACCTGGTTCACGTACTCCGCAATGAGAGACATTAGAATCTCCCGCTGTGAGCCGGTCATCTCCGACGCAGGAAGCCCCTCTCCCTCGGGCAGCGATGGCCTGGTAGCGTTGTAGGTGTAGATGTCCCACGGCGCCTTTTCGTGCACGATAGCCCTAACGCGCTGACTGGCATCCAGAGAGTTCAGCAGCTCGAATCCTGTGTCCTCCCTGACGTGTAGGACTCGTTGGCCCTGCTTGGGACCCTTGGGAACCTCTGCGGGGTTGGCCCCAAAGAAGAACGGCGTCGAGGCTATGATGTTGTCGCCCCAGATGCTGAACTGCACCGAGATGTGATGTCCCTCTACACGCCAAGCCCAGGGGCCGTCTCCACCCGGTTCGCCGAAAATGGTCCAGTAGTAGAGATCGGGCCTTCTTTCCCAGCCCACATTGTCTTCCTCAGCCTCCAGGGGGCCAAGAATGTCCTCGAGTTCCATGATTAGCTTGGAGCGGTTGTAGCCCTCCTCGCTCATGGTGGTCTTTATGACGTTCATCGCCAGTTCGCGCTGGGAATCGTTCATATCCCGTAGCGGCAGTCCCTGCCTGTTAAGCGGCGGGTAGTACCAGAAGAACCGTTCGCCCTTGGTGTACTCGATCATCGCCTTAGCCTTCTGGTCTCCGGAAAGGCTAGCCAGGAATTTCTTTGCCGCCCCGGTTATATCAGAGGCCGCTGCCGCATGTGCGTGGCCGTGCTGGATTTCTGTGGCCAAGTTCGTCTCCTCCCAATTTCAGGTTCAATCAAACAGTGAGGTCCCCATATTTCGGGGTTGTGTGGGAACCCAATATTGCAGTGAGTTTATTATCGGCCTTCTAATCCTGTCAACAGACGCGTCTTTAATGTGCCACAGACCTATCGCTAATTGGGGACTAAGTGCGCAGGAAATGCTTCAGGTCACCTGAAGTGTGGCTTCACATATTTCGCATAATATTCCGTTTGTTGATCGTACTCCGTCCACCGTAAGCTGATTATCCAAGCCTATTCCCAGACTGCGAAGACCTTGAACGATATCTGAGACTGAGCGTCCAGCGCGTCCAGGATTTCGGCTGGCCTATCGCCTACAACACCCAGCGTTATCATCCAGTTCAGGAATTCGTGATCGCCGGAGGACTGCAACTCTTCTGGCGTAAGCTCCGCCAGCTTGCTGCCCTGGCCACTACGAACCAGCTCAAGATTTCGGTGGTCGAACTCGCTGTCGAAGGCGCATCGGTCGAACTTCTCAGTCAGGAAGAAGTGTGACCAGCTTGAAGACGCTATCACGGCCACACGCTCGGACCTGGTGTCCAGGAAACGGCGTATGGACTGGCCCAGTTCGTGGCAGCGCTTGGCCGTGGGCCTGGGAGGATAGCCGTCGCCAGCCTCCTCGCCGAGGCAGTTTACGAACAGCGGCAGAATGGGCAATTCGCCGTCCTGGTCCAGGTACATTAGCGGGTTGATGTGGGCGTGGGGCAGGCCCCACTCCCATCCAGCCAGTTCTGTGGAAGATGACATATCAAAGCCGTCACGGATAACGAATTTGACGAGGTCGGTCGCGAACTTATCCGGGCAGTTGTAGGAGAACTTGGTCTCCGGCTGAATCTTCCACACGTTATTGTCGTCGCTGGCGGCGTGGAAAGGGTAACCGTCCACCTGCGAGCCTGTGTACATGCAGAACGTGGGCAGATTTTCACGCTTGAAGTTCTCTGCTTGGTCGTCGCCTATGAGTATGACCGCGTCGGGTTTCCACGCGTGCAGCTTCTCGCGAAGAACGGCGAAGGCATCCATGATGCGCTGGTGATTAATCTTGTCCTGGGTCAGGCCGTTATCGTCGCCCAGGTCGGAAACCAACTCTTCAGGGGGCTGGTAGTTAGGAATACGCCCACCCAGGCCCTTCCTTACGTTCTTCCAATGCTCCGGTGGAAACAAAATCATAGGTGCGTGGGTGCAGCCAAGTCCTAGTATCTCCGCGATATCTTACCTCCGGGTTCCCCTGATTAATTTGGATTTACAATAACGATACTCTTTTGATTCGTAATATCTTTTGCTCTTTTCCTTTGCGCCATGCCCTCGCGCTATGACCTAGCTATCGGATTGAAGACCAGCCAGGCGGCCTTGTTCGCGCCGATGGCTCGCCATTTGTGGTCGGCATGAGGCGGCACGAGAACGGCATCACCCTCGGTAACTGTGTACTCCTTGCCCTCCACGATGAGCAGACAGGAGCCGTCAAGTATAAAACCCATGTGCTCCCACTCATGCCCGTGCATAGGGCTGTTGTCGTTTCCGCCCAGGCAGCGGTGCGCCGTCATGTAATTGGTCGCACCTTCAGGCGTGGATATGACGGGCTGCGCCGGTCCCGGCACCAGGCCAAGATCCGCCAGGTTGCGGATGACAGGGACCTGCCCCGTGCCCTCGCCGCCGTCGTTCTGTGCGCCGCCGCTCTGCGCTGCAATAAGCGGGTTGACCTCGATGCGCCGCAGCACGCCGGGGCCACCGCTGTTCAGCGTGTAGTGATCGACGTTCGGTGGCACGTATATGGCGTCACCCGCCTTGACCGGGTACTCCTTGCCGTCGCACACCAGCGTGCCGGTGCCCTCAATGATGTACACCTCGTGCTCCCACTCGTGGATGTGATGAGGGCTGGTCCTGCCTGGGTCTATCTCCAGGTAGGTCATGGTGCATGTGGGTGGGTTGTCGTCCAGCCAAATAAGCCTGGCCGATGCTCCGTGGGGCTCAAAAAGGCCCTTGTGACTTCTTATAACAGGTTCCAAAAAATTCTCCTTTTTTAATAGAAAGCAAAACGATATATGCTGGCGTTCGTTCGGGTTCCGGTTGATGCCGACTCCCCAACTTAAGATTTACGAAAGTGGACGGTCCTCTATCGAAAGGAAGGCAGGACCTCTTTGCCGAAAAGGTCGATGGATTTCTTGACCGTGTCCCGGGGCATGTGCCCGAAGACGTGATGCGCGCAGAACACGTCGTGGCCGATCAGGTCTCGCTGTTCCATCATCTTGCGTGTCACCGTGTCCGGACTGCCTACAATGGCAATGCCGTTGTCCACCCAGAAGTCGTAGGACCTGCCACGCTCCCGAAAGATGCGCTGCAACTCCATCTGCTCCGGCGTGGGCTCATGGTTGGCGTATCGATTGTCCAGGCCCAGAGCCATGCCCGCTCGAGCCATCGCGTCCCGGCCAGAATCGTCGAACTCAGGGTCGGGCTCCCGAGGCATAACGAGGTGTGGCTCCGCTTCCGCCCTGGCCTGCTCGTCGGTCTCCGCCACGTGGACGTGTCGCGTGAGGAATGCCTTGGGCTTGGGATCGTCGTGGCCATATGCCTCACTCAGTTTGCGCCAGTTGGCGAATTTCTCCCCTACGACCGGGTCAGTGTCTATGTTTTGCGACACGCTGAAATTCATACGGGCTGCGTACTCGAAACTTGCCGCGCTGTGTGCCGCAAACCAGACGGGCGGATGAGGGTCCTGGTACGGCTTGGGCGTAGTAAGCACCTGGATAAACTTAAAGAACTCGCCGTCGAATGTGACGGACTGCTCCGTCCACGCCTGCAAGATGATTTCCAGCACCTCTTCGCTGATCTTGCGGCGCTTTTCGAAGGGTACGTTCCAGCGAATAAACTCGTGGGGTGAAACTCCGGTTCCTGCCCCGAATTCCAGCCTTCCCCTGGAAAGCTGGTCCAGCATGGCAGTGTCCTGCGCCAACCGAATGGGCTGGTGAAAGGGTAGCTGGTAGATCATCATGCCAAAGCGAATGACACTGGTGGCCCGCGCCAACGCAGTCAGGTAGATGTTGGGCGCGCTGAGGTTGCTCAATGCCGACGTCTGGTGCTCTATCGAGAAGTAGTACTCGTAACCCATCTGCTCCGCCTCTTGTGCGGTGCGGATGTGGTCGTCATAAACGTCGGCGGCCACGGGCGATTCGGCCATGACCGCCGGACTGAACACGTCGTAAAGGCCTATTTGCATTCTTTCCATTTTAAAAGACCTCCCGAGCGGTCCCACTCAATGCAGGGTTGAGAACACCAAAAATCGCTTTGCCCGAAACCCAAAAATAATCAATTGCGAACGTACTTGTCCACGTTGCGGAATGTGGTCAGGCCAAGGTAAATATCCCTACGGGAATCGACCCATAGGCCGTGGGCATGGCGCACAGGCCACCTGTCGACGATTTCGCCGTCACCATCGCGAATCGTCAGGCAGTCCGGGTTGCCGTCGTAAGCCTGCTCTGCGATATAGAACAAGCCATCCCTGTCCTGGACCATATTGTTGGGGCCGCCCATACCGGTCCACATGGTTATGAACTCGCCATCGGCCGTGAAAATCTGAATGCGTTTGTTGGCCCGGTCGCAGACGTAGACCTTCTCGTCGGCGTCCACCATGATGCTGTGGGGAAGCTGGAACTGGCCCGGCTCCGTGTTGCCGGGGGTGCCCCAGGAGTTCTTCAGTTGGCCATCAGCAGAGAACCTGTGGATTCGGCTGTTGCGGTAGCCGTCGGAGACGTAGATGTCGCCGGACGGTCCAGGGGCCATCTCCGTTGGGAAATTGAAGGGTCCGGCCGCTCGCGGGACCAGTTCGCCGGCGACTTCGCAGCCCGTATCCGAGTAAAAGCCGCGCTGGCCCAGAATCTGGATGGGTTTGCCGTCCAGGCTGAACTTAACGGCGACGGAACCTTCCCTGTCCGTGATGTACACCAGGTCGTTGGCGATGGTCAAACCGTGGGGCGACTCGACGGCGCCGTTGCCCCAGGAGTTAAGGAAGTTGCCGTCCTTATCGAACACCATCATCACCGGGTCTTTTCGCTGGAAGACGTACAGGTTGTCCTGCGAGTCAGTGGCAACAGAACTGACTACGCCGAACTCTTCTCCGGCGGGCAGCCTGGGGAAGTCCAGAATTGCTTCGTATTTGGTCTGTGTGCCAACGATTGTCATGTTTTCATCCTCCCGGGGGCTAAGGTTTTTCTTTCATGGGAAATGCCTCGAACGTTGAGGCGTGAACGCATGTTGAAGACAAAGTCTCTATGGCGATGCAGTTTAGCCGGGCCGTGGTTGCTTGGCAAGAGAGGCGATTGTTGGGTAGTGGGTTTGAGGGGGACCGTTCACACATGCAATACCTATGTCATTCCGAGCGCATAGAGGAATCTAAGGCGTTAAAGTATTAAGCGAGCGTCGTCTTGTTGGCAGGCGCCTCACCCTCACCTTAATCCTCTCCCGTCGAGGGAGAAGAGATTTGTCCCCAGACGCGTCGGAGTTAGGATGGGGGCGTAGCGTAACGCATTCTTATGGCTGCGCCTAACAATATCTACCCGTCATAGGCGAGGTTGGAGCGGAGCCAACGCTCGGTCTCATCGACGGTCATGCCTTTACGGGCGGCGTAGTCCTCGATCTGATCTTTGCCGATGCGGCCCACGCCGAAGTAGTGCGACCCAGGGTGCCCGAAGTAGAAGCCGCTTACCGTAGCCGCGGGCATCATGGCAAAGTTTTCCGTTAGCGTAACGCCGACGCTGCTTTCCACATCCAACAGGTCGAACAGGGCACGCTTCTCCGTATGGTCAGGGCATGCGGGATAGCCGGGGGCCGGGCGAATGCCCTGGTAACTTTCTTTGATTAGATCGCCGTTATCCAGCTTCTCGTCGGCGGCGTAGCCCCAAAGCTCGTGGCGCACACGTTCGTGCATGCGCTCTGCGAATGCCTCGGCCAGCCTGTCTGCCAGCGCCTTGGCCAAAATGCTGCTGTAGTCGTCGTGGTCCTGCTCCAGCGTGCGCACGAACTCGTCCAGGCCAATGCCCGCGGTGACAACAAACAGACCTATGTGGTCTGCCACGCCCGTCTCTTTCGGAGCAACAAAATCGGATAGGCAATAGTTGCCCCCACGGAAGGCCTCTCGCAGCCTCGATTTGTCGTTTTGCTGTCTCAAAAAGTGAAGTTTCTTGGATTGGGACAGGCGGTCCTCGTTTTGATATAGCTGGACGTCGTCCCCCTCACCGTCAGCAGGGTAGAAGCCGACGACGGCCTTGGCAGTGAGAATCTTTTCGTCGATCATACGGCGGAGCATGGCCTGCGCGTCGGTGTAGAGGCTTGTGGCCTCCTTGCCGTAAATTGGGTTAATGAGAATGTCGGGAAAGCGGCCACGCAACTCCCACGCCTGGAAGAAAGGCGACCAGTCGATGTGGCCTAGCAACTCCTCCAGCGGATAGTCGTCGAATACTTTATTCCCAATGAAGGTAGGGGCGGGCGCCACCGTACCGGCCCAATCGAAGGTCTCTCTGCGGCTGCGTGCGGCGGCTAGGGATAGCAGCACGGGAGCCGAGTTACGATCCGCCCTGGAAATCCGGACCGCCTCGTACTCATCCTTGAACTTCTTTATGTAATCGTCCCTGGTTTCCTCCCGCAGAAGCTCCCCCACGACGCCTACGGCGCGCGATGCGTCTTTGACATGTATGACGCCGTTGGGGTATTCAGGGTCGACCTTAACGGCGGTGTGAGCGACAGAGGTAGTGGCTCCGCCGATAAGCAGGGGTATGTTCAACTCCTGACGCTTCATCTCTTTGGCGACTGTCACCATTTCATCAAGGGACGGGGTAATAAGCCCGCTAAGGCCGATAATGTCCGCGCCCTCTTCGGCAGCGGTATCCAGTATTTTTTGGAAAGGCACCATGACCCCCAGGTCTATGATGTCGTAGTTATTGCAGGCCAAGACTACGCCTACGATGTTTTTCCCGATATCGTGAACGTCGCCCTTGACGGTGGCCATAACTATCTTGCCCTTTGACGAGACGCTACGGGAAGCTGTCTTTTCGTCCTCGATAAACGGCACAAGGTGGGCGACGGCCTTCTTCATAACGCGAGCGCTTTTAACCACCTGTGGAAGGAACATCTTGCCGGAGCCGAAGAGGTCGCCGACGACGTTCATGCCGTCCATGAGCGGGCCTTCGATAACGTGAATGGGACGCTCCGCAGACTGGCGGGCCTCTTCCACGTCTTCCACTACGAAGTCATCAATGCCTTTTATAAGGGCGTGCTTAAGCCGCTCTTCCACGGACTCCAGTCGCCAGGAATCATCGACAACTCGCTCCTGTGCATCGCCCCGGAAGGATTCTGCAATTTCCAGCAACCTCTCGGTAGCATCGTCGCTGCGATTGAGGACTACATCCTCCACGATGTCACGAAGGTCCTTGGGAATCTCTTCATACACGGCAAGCTGGCCCGCGTTCACGATGCCCATGTCCATCCCGGCCTGGGTTGCGTGGTACAGGAAGACGGAGTGAATGGCCTCCCGTACCCTGTCGTTGCCTCGGAATGAGAAGGATACGTTGCTGACGCCTCCGCTGATGTGCGACCGAGGGAAGCGCTCCTTGAGTTGCCGGCAAGCCTCGATGAAATTTACGGCGTAGGGGTTATGCTCCTCGATACCGGTGGCTACTGCGAATATGTTTGGGTCGAAGATTATGTCCTCTGGCTGGAAATCCAACTCGTCCACCAAAATGCGGTAGGCGCGGGCGCTAATCTCCACCTTGCGCTCGATGGTGTCGGCCTGACCTTCCTCATCGAAGGCCATGACGATGACTGCCGCGCCGTACCGTCGGACCAGCATGGCCTGATGGCGGAATGGCTCCTCACCCTCTTTCAAGGAGATGGAGTTGACGACGCACTTTCCTTGCGAGGCCTTCAACCCTTCCACGATGACGCTGAATCGAGAGCTGTCAATCATGAGCGGGACCCGAGAGATGTCTGGCTCGGAGGCGACAAGGTTAACGAAGCGCCGCATGGCATCTTCAGAGTCCAGTAGGCCTTCGTCCATGTTGATGTCGATGATCTGCGCACCGTCTTCCACCTGCTGGCGAGCTACGGTTAGCGCCTCTTCGTACTTCTCCTGGCGGATGAGACGCCGAAAGCGGGCCGAGCCTGTGACGTTGGTGCGCTCGCCCACGTTGATGAAGTTGGACTCCGGACGTATCTCCAGCTTTTCCAGGCCGCTGAGAAGAGTGTTGCCGACGGAATCGGGGCGCTTTCGAGGCGATAGGCCTTGGACCGCCTCAGCTATAGCCCTGGTGTGCGCAGGTGTGGACCCGCAACAGGAGCCAACGATGTTTACCAGCCCGCCCTGCACGTAGCCAGCGGCTTGTGAGGCCATGTATTCGGGTGTCTCGTCGTACTCCCCAAACTCGTTAGGAAGGCCCGCGTTGGGGTGCGTGCTGACGAAGAACTGGGAAATAGGCGCCAGGTCTCGCAAGTACTGCCCCATCTCACGACTGCCCAGGGCGCAGTTAATGCCCACGCTGAGCAGAGGCAGGTGTGACACAGAGGCGTAGAATGCCTCAATGGTCTGGCCTGTAAGGGTTCGGCCGCTGGCGTCGGTGATCGTGCCCGATACCATTATCGGAACTCGCACGCCAATCTCTTCGAATAGCTGGTCGATGGCGAACAGGGCGGCCTTGGCATTCAGAGTATCGAATGCCGTTTCAATCATGAGGATGTGGGCCCCGCCATCCAGGAGTGCGCGGGCGTTCTCTGTGTACGCTTCCACCAGTTCGTCGAAGGTTATGTTGCGGTAGCTGGGGTCGTTAACGTCTGGCGAAATGGACGCGGTGCGGTTAGTAGGCCCCAGGCAACCCACGACGAACCGCGGCTTGTTGGGGTGCTTGGCCGTGTACTCATCGGCGACGCGCCGGGCGATTCGGGTGGCCTCAAGATTGATCTCATAAGCGAAGGACTCCAGGCCGTAGTCGGACTGCGCCACGCTGGTAGCCGTGAAGGTATTGGTGCTAAGAAAATCAGCGCCGGCCTCTGCGTACTGCCGCTGTATCTCCTCAACAATTTGCGGTTGCGTTAGGGACAGGATGTCGTTATTGCCCTTGATATCTCGAGGGTGATCTTTGAATCGGTCGCCTCTGAACGCTTCCTCTTGCAGATCGTGCGTCTGAATCATGGTTCCCCAAGCGCCGTCCAGCACCAGGACACGCTGCTCCAGGATCTTCTCCAGTTCCAAAGTGCAGTCTACGATATTCACTTTTGCGTCTGTTCGGCTTCCAGTCATTAAGTCAACGGTCCTCTTAATTTAAGTGGCAAATAGAGCGGGTAAAAATGCATACAGGATTACATTATACCGGGTTATGCATTGATTAACCCGCTTTTAGCTATGTGGGGCCCAAGGGGCTATTTGGCGGAACGACTGGGATGCGGAGAGCGCTAAAGCCTGTACCCGGTGACATTGGACGGTCCGCTGAAAGGGGCTAGCTAAGAACTAAGGCATGTACGAGCGAAGCCGAAGCTACCAAACTCGTACAGGCCCGGCGATTAGAATGTCACGACCTTGTCGAAATTCATGATGGCCTCTACGGCATCTGGCGGCAGACCGAAGCCCGTGTTCTTGCCCTCAAAGTCATCCTCGGTAAGGCCTCTCGCCATTACGCTATGTCTCAGGCCGGTTACCCTAACTATATTGATTTCCGTTCCCCTCTCTTTAGTTGACGGGCTACAGGCTGGCACTACATCGTGGAATGTCGGTGGAGGCAAAAACTCGCCGATGGACGCGATACGGACGGTTTGCTTGGCCCAGTAGTCCGTTCGGGATATCAAACGTTGGGGGTCTTTTTATCAATCTTGGGTTGGTCCGACAATGTACCGGGCGTACTTAAACAGAACCCTGACAAGAAAATCATTTTGATGGACGGCGAGGATTTAGTAGCCATTCTTGAAGGGAAAATTGAACTTCAAGAATTCATGGAGGCTAAGTTGAAGCACCTCAATATAAAGGCTGAGCCGTATCTGTCATTCGGAGATTAGGAGAAACTATACAAGTAACAAGATGACTCACTCCATTTGGCCCCAAGAGTCGCCTGTCTTAAGAGCCACGTCCAGTGGCACGGCCAACTCCATGGAGGCCGGCATTAGCTCGTTGACCATCTCACGCATCTGTTGCAGCTCCTCACGCGGCACCTCGAAGATCAGCTCGTCGTGGACCTGAATGATCATCTTGGAGCGCAGGCCCTTCTCTTCCAGGCGGTCCTGAATGGCTATCATGGCAATCTTGATTATGTCGGCAGCAGTACCCTGAATCGGCATGTTGATGGCCATACGCTCACCAGCGTTCCGAATGTTGCCATTCGTGGAACGAACCTCGGGAATGTAGCGTCGGCGGCCCAGCAGGGTTTCTACATACCCATCCGCTTTGACCTTCTCCTTCGTCCTATCAATGTAGGTGCGAATGCCGGGGTAGCTTCCAAAGTAGGTCTCGATGAAGCGCTGGCCTTCTTCCGCGCTCAGGCCCGTCTGCTGACGTATGCCGAAGGCGCTCAGGCCGTACAGCACGCCGAAGTTCATGATCTTGGCTATGCGCCGCATGTCTGATGTCACGCCGTCTATTGGCACGTCGAACACAGAAGATGCCGTGGCGGCGTGGATGTCCTCACCCCTATGAAACGCGGCCAGCAGCCGCTCGTCCTCGGACATGTGCGCCAGTATTCGCAGCTCAATCTGCGAGTAGTCGGCGGCCAGCAGCGTCCACGCCGGAGCGTTCTCCGCGACAAAGGCGTTGCGGACTTTGCGGCCCAACTCCGTGCGCACAGGTATGTTCTGCACGTTGGGTTCGTTGCTGGATAGGCGACCGGTGGCAGAGCCTGTCTGGTTATAACTAGTGTGAATTCGGCCCGTCTTTGGATTAACAAGGTTGGGCAGAGCATCCACATACGTCGACTTTATCTTGGATAGCTGGCGGTACTCCAAAACGTGGTCCAGCACCTCGTATGACTTGGGGTCAACGCCCTCGCTTTTTCCCAGGTCCAGCATTTCTTTGAGGCCCTCCAACGCCGCCGCGTCCGTGGAATAGCCTTTCTGGGTGCGACGGGTAACGGGCAGTCGTAGCTCGTTAAACAAGACGTCGCCCAACTGCTGTGAGGAATTTATATTGAACTCGTGGCCCACCACCTGGTACATGTTGTGCTGAATTTCGCCTAACTGCGCGCCCAATTCCTCGGACATATCAGCCAGCATATTGGAGTCGATGGTCACGCCGGTGCGTTGCATGTCCACCAACACGGGCACCAACGGCATCTCCACAGTGTCGAAGAGTTTCCGCACGTCCTTCTGCGCAAGCTCCTCTTCGAATATGGACATCAGCCGGTGGGTCATGTCCGCGTCGGCAGTGGCGTAATCGGCGGCCTTCTGGATTTCGACCTTGTCCATCGTGATCTTCTTACGGCCTGTGCCCATAAGTTCGCTGATCTCGGTCATCTCCTCGTGCAGGCACTCCAGGGCCAGTGCCTTGAGTCCAATGACCTTTCTTCCGCTAACGTGAGCGGCCAGCATGGTGTCAAACGTGACGTTCTGCACCTTAATGTCATAATTCGCCAGAATCATCAGGTCGTAGTTGGCGTTGTGAGCGGCCTTGGCAATCTCATGGCTTTCGAATATCGGACGAAGCTTGTCCAGTACCTGCTGCATGGGGACCTGGGTACCCTCTTCGTGGCCCACCGGCACGTACCAGCCCTTAGCATCCTCGATGGAAAAGGACAAGCCAACTAGTTCGGCCTGCATGGCGTTCAGAGAGGTGGTCTCTGTATCAAAGGCAAAGATGTCCGCAGCTGAGAGGCTGGTTATCATCTCATCCAGCGCAGCCCCTGTGTCCACCAGCGTATATTCCGTGGGAACGCGCTCCTCTTCGGCCATGGCCATAAGCTCCAACTGCTCACCATTGTCGCTGTTGGCGCCGTCTGCCGGAATGCGATTCACCATGCTGAAGAACTCAAGCTCACGCATGAGGTCGACAACCTCTGCCCGATCGTAATTGCCGAAGCGGGCGGCCTCCAGGTCCAGGGTGACCGGGGCGTCTCGGCGAATAGTGGTTAGCATCTTGCACTGGAAGGCCAGGTCTTTGTTTTCGCGCAGGGATTTCTGCACACTGGGAGGCGTAACCTCGTCGATGTGGTCATAAATACCCTGAACGCTACCGTGAGCCGTGAGCAGCCTTATGGCGCTCTTCGCACCGACCTTAGGGACACCCGGTATGTTATCTGACGTGTCGCCCTGCAAGGCCTTGATCTCTGCCACGTACTCCGGACCCAGGCCCTCGTAGCGTTCCTTTACAGCCGTGGCGTCGTAGACGTTGGTCCTGTTGGCGTTGGCCGAAAGCAGCACCCGTACCCAGGGCGACACCAACTGCAAGATGTCGCTGTCCCCTGTGAGGATCAGTGTCTCGATTTCGCTCTCTTCCGCCTGCATAGCCAGGGTCCCCAAAATGTCATCGGCCTCGAAGCCCTCCAACTCCAAAATAGGAATCTTGAAGGACTCAACGACTTGGCGGACACGCCCGAACTGGCCCCGAAGCTCTGGCGGAGTAGGAGGACGGTGCGCTTTGTACGCTGCGAACGCCTTATGCCGAAAGGTTGGCGCAGATACGTCGAAGGTCACGATGCAGTGGGTAGGACTCCACTCGCTTATCGTCCGCAGCAACGTGTTGAGGAAGCCATAAACGGCCGTGACCTCTTCGCCGGTGGCGCGAACGTTCAGCGGATCGCGAAAGGCGTGGAAGGCCCGATGAACCAGGGCATGACCGTCAATCAGGATCAGCAAGGGCTTCTCTTTGAACATGGATTTTGTAGTGCCGGTGGTCATAGCGCTCACCTGTGGATGTGGTTTGGGGTGGGAAATTTTATCAAAATCCTAAATGTACAAGGGGATTATACATCGCGCGGGCAAACTGGTCGGCGTGCCTTATTACGGCATCGTCAAAGCTTCAATTGCCGGAACGTTGGCCGGTAGATCCCAAGCCAAAAGACCATGGCCAACATCATGAGAGCGCTGCCCGCCATGGCGGTATGCCACCCCAGGTATTCTGCAGCCAGGCTTATCGGAAATGCCCCGACGAATTGGGTTGCCGCTCCGACCAGCCACTGACTCATCATCCGGCCTCGGAGTTCCATAGGTGTGGACAGTTGAAAAATTGTGGTACCCATGGAAATGAAGCCGGTGAAGCCTATCCCGGCAATTAGCAAGATGATGAAGGAAAGGACATATATGGGTGACAACGAGTAAAAGAAAAGCATCACTCCAAATAGGGTTATCATTCCGATGAGCAGGGCGCTCTTGTGCCGGGTGTTGCCTAGAGAGGCCATGTACATACTGCCAAAAAGCGAGCCGATCCCGCTGGCTGAGATTAGCCAGCCCGCACCACTGGCGTTTACCCTCAGCACATCTTTGGCGAAAGCGGGCAACACCTGGATGTAGGCTGCGCCGAAAAAACCAAAGGCAAAGCTCAGGCCCACCAGCGAATAGGCAATAGGCGTAACGGCGGTATACCGTACTCCCTCCCAAAGACCTATGAGCAGGTTCCCGTGGTTGCGGGCAGTCTTTGAGGGCACACCGCTCATCATCAGCAAAAACAACACGCCCATAGCATAAAGCGCAGCGTTGATAAACAGGGCATGGCCTAGTCCAACATAATCGATTATCCCGCCGGCAATCGACGGCCCAATGATGCGACCGGTGTTGAAGACCGCCATGTTCAATGATGTGGCATTGAGGATGTCCTCCCTGGGCACAAGGTCGGCAACGATAGAGATGCGGGCGGGCATGTTGATTCCCTGAATGACGCCCAAGACCAGGGCTATCCCATATATGTGCCATATGGAAATGAGTTGTAGCAAGGTCAACGTCGCAGCTAGCAGTACAAGTGCAGTCACCGCCATCTGCGAGTACACCAGCATTAAACGACGGTCGACGCGGTCGGCAAAGATGCCACCGAATAAGAGCATGGACAGGTTGGGCAAGCCATACAGGAATATCACGAGCCCGAGTTGCGAGGCCGAGTTGGTTAACTGCAGCACCAGCCAACCCAGGATAAGGAACTGCATGCCCACAGCCATGGCCTGACCCAGCCCGGACAACCAGTAAAGGCGGTAGTTACGATGTCGCAACGCGCTAATTGCCTGAAAGCGCGTTCCTACTGCAGCGGACTGTGCGGACAAACCTTCTCCCTTGGCGATCAAACTGGCCTATTAAGGCCGCATTCTACGGGGAGCTAAAAGAATGCTCAATCACCCTTTGTGGCAACTTTTCTCCAGATGAACATTTAAACCGAGGTTTGCCGTATCGGGCGTGCAGGTTCCGTTGCTATCCCATTAACCCGATGTTAGACTTGATTATCGAACTTGGGAGCCTCGGGTAGAAGATCAATGGCTGAGAATATTAAAGGCAACAAGTTGTTCTACGGCTGGCTGATAGTTGCCGTGGGATTCTTCACGCTATTCCTGGCAACGGGCGCCCGAAATGCTTTCGGCGTATTCGTAATCCCCATGAGCGAAGAGTTGGAGTGGACGCGAAGCCAGGTGTCCGCAGCCGGAGCCATTGGCATTTTGATGAATGGCCTGACGCAACCTTTCTTGGGTCGCCTCTACGACAAGTTTGGCGGGCGCGTAGTAATCTCCATCAGTCTTGCCGTCCTGGGCATATCCACTATGCTCATGAGCCAGATCAACAGCATCTGGGTGCTGATAGGGTTGTTTGGTTTCGTAAGCTCAACTGCGTTGAGTGGCGCATCGCTGGTGACGGTGCACGCAATGATAGCCCGATGGTTCTACCGCAGGCGAGGCATGGCGTTGAGTCTGTGTAGCGCGGGGCCGTCGGCGGGCGCCCTTATCCTTGTGCCCCTTGCCACCTATCTGATCATAACGGCCAATTGGCGTGTGGCATGGTTCGTATTGGGAGCCTTCATCTTTTTCCTGGCCTTGCCGCTGGCACTACTTATTTTCCGAAACAATCCAGGGGATATAGGCGAGATACCCGAAGGTCGGATTAGCGCCGCGACCAAGGGCAATACTTCAGGTGCTTCTAACCAACCAGAGCCGCCATTGGCTACCCAGACCTGGACCGATTCATTGAGGTCGCCGCCTATCTGGCAGCTATCGGGTGCCTACTTTGTCTGCGGCATGACAACCCTAATCATTTCCTTCCACTACGTGCCGTTCGCCTTGGACCGGGGTACGTCGCCGGGAGAGGCGGCGGCAGCATTTGGACTCATGGGCGGACTGAATATAGTAGGCGTGATAATTATCGGCTTCCTGGCTGATAAGTTCAGTCG
The DNA here is from genome assembly GCA_002816705.1 of SAR202 cluster bacterium Casp-Chloro-G4. GTDB lineage: Bacteria > Chloroflexota > Dehalococcoidia > Lucifugimonadales > JADFKI01 > Casp-Chloro-G4. The sequence continues at coordinate 8,089 of MUCK01000004.1, read as the reverse complement.
TAAGAACCTTTTGGGCACTGTATACGCCATCCGTTTCACCGCATACGTGATGCTGGTAACGTTGCCCGGGTCCGTCGGCATATGGGGATTCGCAATTCTGGCGGGCCTTTCCTGGGTGGCCACCCCTCCGTTGACGACATCGCTAACCGCTGACATTTACGGATTGAGAAATTTGGGAACCCTGGGCGGCGTTTCCACTTTCGCCCACCAGATAGGCGGAGCCATAAGCGTCTTGATGGCGGGCTTCCTGTACGACAGGTTGGGCGCGTACGAAATTCCGTTTGCCCTGGCTGGGGCCATGCTGATAATAGCCAGTATCGCCAGCTTCAGTATCAAGGAGCGCCGCTATTCCATCAGGTACCAGCCGACGTTAGCAGCGGCCACTGGGACGGGAGACGGCAATTGATTCCGCTAACGATTTTCGCCCACCATTCGGAGCCTGGCGACCCCATCCTGCTGGGGTGGATCAAGGACCAGATAGACTCGATACTCGGCCTTGGGCCGGAAACCATCGTTATCGGGCTGGGCCTGGTGGTGCTTGCAATGCCTGTCGCAATAATGACGGTTTACCTGACTCAAAGGGCGAAACACCGCAGACTTTAGAGTCTTGATCGAGTATTATGCTTGTAAAACAGCGTGGTGACTTCCGGTAAACGTCAAGGATTTCCTGGTCGCTACTACTACTCCAGATGCGGGCAACAGGAGGCCAATAATGACGCACCTAGTCTTCAACTACGAGATCAGCATCAACGCCGATCAGCAAAAGGTGTTCGACTACGTATCCGATTTTACTAAGCACGGGGAGTGGACTGACGGACTTCGCATGGAGGCCGTTTCGGATGGGCCAGTCGCCGTAGGAAGCGAGTACAAGTCGATAGGAAAGCAAATGGGAAAGGATATTCAGAACGATGTCAAGATTACGGCCTACAATGCTCCTAGTCGAATAAGCTTCCTGGCCACAGACGCAAAGGGTTTCCCATTTCATGGGGGCATAACGCTCGAGCCACAAGGCGATCACACGCTGTTGAAGCGCCATGTGGAGGTCGACCTCAATCCCGTAATGGCTATTATGTTCAAGGCCCTAATAGGGCCGTTAGTGGCCCATCCCAGCATGAATAAGACGCTTCGCAACTTGAAAGCCCAGCTAGAATCCTAAGCTAGCGACTCTGCAAGACGCGGCTTCCCAGGTCGGTGATTGCGTCGACTTTTACCAGCACTGCTACGCCCTTAAGTTCAGGGTCGCGATCCAATTCGCCCTGGGGGGTGATGACGTGCACTTTTTCCCAGATATCCCCTGACTCGTGGACCGTGGCTGTGCCGTGGAAACGCCAGTTGATACGCTTATCGGGGTTGCGATAGAAGATGACAATGTTGGGGTTTTCGACCACGTTGGCCAGAGCCGAGCCCTTCACCCTTTCCCAGTAGGCAAGGGTTTCGTTGTCGTAGACCGCCACGCTCCCCTTGAGGCTAATGTTGGGAACGCCGTTTTTGGATGCAGTCCCCACCGCACAGAACAGCCTGTCGACCAAGGCACTGGTGATTAGCTCTCGCATCTCATCAGTGAATTCTATTGCCATCGGCCGCTCCTTTTTCTAGCTAATGGATTCTTCGAACTTCTTTCCGATTTTCCAAAAAAATCCAAAGAGTTCAGATGGGCCAGACGCTGACTTTACCAAATTGACCGTCGTAGCCGGACTCTATGGCAATGTCGCCATTGCGCACGCGTGACACGCCTTCTGCAATCCTCTCGCCGGCTACCCTGGAAATGTCCCGTATGCTGGCATTCATCAGCACATCGAGTTCAGAGATGAACTCACTTACCAGAGTGTGATACTGAGCCTGCACCCCTTTGGTATTTACCCCACGGCGAAGGCCTTCGGCGACGATTTGCTGAAGACCGACAATGGACTTGAAGGCTGGTCTGCCGTTGGCCGCCAGGGTAAATCCGCTGTCGTCCTGCCAAGTCTCCACATGCCTCTGTGCAAGCTGCCGTATACGGTGTGAGACGCCCAGGGTGACTTTGCGACCGCACGCCGGGCATAGCTCGCCCCTTTCCCGAACGTCTTCCGGAGACATGCTGACGCCACATTTTCGGTGGCCCGAGTTGTGGTACTTGCCCTCTTCAGGGAAGAACTCCATAGTGCAGTGTATGTTCTGGTTTTTGATCGAATTCCAAAGACCGGCGTAGCTTAACGCGCCACCAAACTTGGTCAGCTCACGGCCCAGCTTGGGTGCAGAGTGAGCGTCGGAAAAGGAGACGATGGCAACGTCGTCCAGCTCCGGGATTTGCCAGTTCATGGCCGGGTCGCTGGAAAGGCCGGACTCAATGGCTAGCACATGTTCTTTCAGATCGCCGAAGCACTCCTCCAGGGAATCAAAGCCCGATTTCGAGCCAAAGATTCCGAACCATGGCGTCCACGAATGTGCTGGAATGAGGAGTATACGGTCGTCGATATGCAGGAGGGTTTCCAGGAGTTGGCGGGGTGTCAGGTGCACGGTAGGCCTGCCGTCGGACCCCAGTTTGCCTTTGTTGGAAAGCGCGTCTGTTATGGACGCCGCGATATCCAGATCGGGCGCAAATATCAGAACGTGCACTCGCCGGCTGCGACCGTCCTGCTGGGCGTTGCAATTGACCTCGGTGCCCAAAACAAAGCTGACGCCGTCGAACTCGTAAAGGCCGTTGCCCCGGTCCTTCAGCTTATCCCGCGTCTCCTGAAACCAGAGCGGGTGGGTAAAGTCTGCTGTGGCCAACAGGGCTATGCCTTTGTACTTGGCCCACCTGGTCAAGGTCTCAAAGTTCAGGTTCCTGCTAGTCGCCATAGCATATGACGAGTGCAGGTGAAGATCGGCTACATAGGTCATTGGGCTTAAGGCCTCTACGAGTCCTTTTGCTTACTCAAAAAATCCCTGTTGACGGAAGACCTCTGCCAGTGTGCCGATGCCCTCGTGTATCTCTTCCGGGGTGTTGTGGCTGTATGTCAGCCGCAGGTAATTATTGCAGTCTCTGCCGGCACGAAACACTCCACCGGGATTGTATTTCACGTCGGCTTCTACCGCATGGTCAAGGGCCTTCCAGGTGTCTGCCCCTTGGGGTAACTGGAGCCAAAGCATCATGCCTCCCTGAGGCCGGGTCCATGTGCAGCTGGGCGGAAAGTGCTCCTCCAAGGCAGCCAAGAGAGCATCGCGCCGCGCCATGAGGCCCTTACGCACGCTCTCTATGTGATCGTCTTTGTGATGGCGTAGGTATTCGTAGACCAGCATGGCCGCAACGTGACTGGGACGGCGGGCCTCCATGGCGTCTAGAACGGGCTGAGGCGCCACGCCGTATCCCAGGCGTATGGCACAGCCCAACAGCTTCGTATAGGAAGACACGTAGACCACCGAGTCCTGATCGTCCATGCCAAGCATTGATGGGGGCAACGGGTCGCCGTCGATACGAAAGTCGGCGTATGACTCGTTCTCAAGTATGGGCACACCGTAGTCCTGAGCTATCTCCACCATGTGTTTGCGCCGCTCAAGGCTCAACGTTACGCCCATGGGATTCTGGAACACGGAGATGGCGTAGATGAGCTTGGGCGTCTTCCCCTGCGCCTTAACCGCCTTGATGGCCCGCTCCAGTTCCTCCGTGTCCATGCCCTGGTCATCGGTGGGAATGTGCACGACCTCAGCTCCTTTGGACAGCAGCATGCGCAGCGTCCCCAGGTAGCTGAACTCCTCCAGAAATACAACGTCACCAGCATCTATGAAGGCGTCAAGGTATAGCTTTATGAAGCCTCCGGCACCGTCGCTAAGGAGAACAGAGTCTACGTCGACGTTGGCAGAGCGTTTGTCTCGAAGGTTGTCCGCGATAAGCCCGCGCAGACCCTCGTGACCACTGGGAGGCGGGTACGGCGCAAGGTCCTTGCCCTCTCTCATTATGATGTCTCTGGCGGCGGCGGAATACTTTTCCACGTCGATGAACTCCGGCACGGCGTTGGTGACGGAGAATATGTACTTGGTCTTGGCCTGAAGGCCTGCGGGCATATCAACTTCCACAGGTCGGTTATGTGACAGTAAGCTTTTGTAGTCCAATGTGGTCTCTCAGCACCCCATGCGGGACGCGTTCTAAGCGCAGGCTGAAACTGGTGGTTCTCGTTTTTCACCACAACCTGCGTTTGTTATTTATAAATCCTAAAAACTTAGAGGGGCAGGTGTACCTTCTCGCCACCCTGGGCGCTGTAAGTTACCGCTTCCATGAACTCCATGTAGCGCACGCCGGTGTCGAAGTCGGTGTGCGTTATGGGCTCAATCCCTCGTATGGCGTTGATGAACTCCTCTTCGACGCGCCAGCCGCCTTGCTTCTCAGCCGGGATGGGGATCTCAGAAAGCTCACTATCGCCCTTGCGTCCGCCGCGCAACGTCATGCTGGCGGAGTCGAGGTGAATGGTGCCTTCCGTTCCGAAGAACCAAACGCCGTCGCTGGGGGCAAGGCCTGTCACGGTGCTGAAACGCATGCGAACCACCGGGCCCGAATACATCTCCAACAGGGCCTCTACGTGGTCGGGTATGGTGATGACCCTACGCTTGCCGTTGCCGTCGTAGCGGGCCTTCAGTTGCACACGGGTTAGGGCTGTAACGGTTTCGGCAGGGCCCAACCAACGCATCATGGCTTCGTACCAGATGCCCATCTGCAGAATGTTGAAACCGCTGAAGTCCCTGTCGTTGCGCCAGTGGTAAGGATTGTCGCGCTCGCCCTCGAGGAAGCCGCCCTGGTGCACCGCCATGTCCACGGAAAGGATATCGCCCAGGTAACCGTCCTCAATGAGCCCCTGCAAAGTCCTGTCGATTTTCAGGGTGTGTGGGGCAGGCACGATCTGCGTTATCAGGCCGGGGTGCAGCTTGGCCGCCTCCCGCATGATGTGGGCCTCTTCCGCCGTTGCCGACATGCGGGCCTCGGTCATAACGTGCTTCTCGTTTTCCAGCGCCGCCAATACCAGGGTGCAGTGCATGTTAGGCCAGGTGCCAATGCAGATGGCGTTGGTGTCGTCCGACTCGATAAGCTCCACCCAGTTGTCGTAAACATTGGGAAAGCCATACTTGTCTGCAACGCGCTGCCCGGAAGCGCGACTGCGGTTGGCCACGCTCATCAGGTCTACGCCGTCCATGGCCTGGAAGCCTGGAATGTGTCGCAACTCCGTATTTGCGCCAGCGCCTACGAAGCCAATTCGAATTGTGTCATCTGCCATGAATGGGGTCCCTCCAGGTTTCTTCACTAACAATATTTGAGGCCACGATTATAGGTGAATGGGTTTTTTGAGTCCAGATGCAAAGCGGCGGACGCACCTACGATACCGCCGCCCATTATGATGATTTCGGACTCAAGCATCTTGCAATAACGAGCCTGAACTACTCAGTCTCTCCTAGCCCTTTAACTTATGAAGCCTTGGGGTAGTGCAGTCGGCCTTTTCGATCAGTTAAAGTCCGGAACAGGTCTCCGCCGCCGTTGGTCACGTAAAGCGTCGTCATGTCTGGACCGCCAAAGGTGCAGTTGGTCGGCTGGTCCGCCGGCGTTGGGTGGGTTTCGATAACCTCGCCTGACGGAGAGAAGATGTAGATCATAGGACCCGGGCCGCCGTTGCGATTGCCTGCCGTGGCCACTATGTTGCCTTCCACGTCCAGCACCATGCCATCGATGCCTCGGAATGCGCCGAAGTCATGCAGCACCGCGAAGCTGCCCAGGCTACCGTCGTCGTTGACGGGATAAGCCCGGAGTTGGCGCTTCTCGTCGGCCTCGCGACCGCTCTGGGCAACGTACAGCGTCTTGTGGTCCAGGGAGAACAGGAGGCCGTTAGGCCGCGATGTATCGAATGTGGCGCGGGTGATGCTCCACTTTCCATCGGAGCCTTCGTCCAATCTATACACCGAATCGTGATCCAAATCCTTGTTGGCCCGGTCTCGGCTCCACTCACCGCCTGCGCCCTCGTAGTACGGGTCCGTGAACCAGACCCGGCCCTGGAGGTCCACTGCAAGGTCGTTCGGCACGTTCAGGCGCTTGCCCTCGAAGCCGTCAGCCAAGACGGTGACGTTACCGTCGGCCTCGTAGCGCACCACACGACGTGCTCCACCCTCGCAGGCGTACAGCCTTCCCTGAGGGTCAAAGACCAGCCCGTTAGCCTGATTCGTATCTTCCCTGTAGACGGAGGAGTTGTTGGTCAGCGGATCGAAACGATAAATCCGGCTGGCCGGGATGTGGGAGAAGAGCAGACCGCTGCCGTCCCAGGCAGGCCCCTCCGTTACTCCACCGTAAGGTCCGTTAACTCTTATAAATTGCCAGGTCATATCTAGCTCCTCATTAGCAATCAGGTCTCAGCCTTCATCGATCAGCATTTCTCTGGTAACGCCGATTGCTGAAGGCTATGCGCTGAATGCTATTAAATTACTTCCTCGGACTCGCCGACGTCGCCGGTCGTTCCCTCACCAGCCTGCTTGATGGCTCCAAACTCCTCGCGGTAGGCGTTGTGCAGGCTTCGGCCGTCGCTGCTGTAAAGGACGAAACGCGCGCCCTCCTGTAGCCACTTTATCGTCAAAGGCACGGTCTGGTGGTGCATAAGCACCGGCGTATTTGCAGCCTGACACTTGGCGATAATCTCCCGCAGCGCGCCCTCGTAGTCGGGGTGATCGTATTGGTCCGGAACGCCCAGGCTAATGCTGAGGTCGTTGGGGCCGACGAAGATGGCGTCGATGCCATCGACCTTTAGAATGTTCTCCAGCTTGGAAATGGCGGGGGTGCTCTCGATTCCGATAATGCAAACGTTGTTGCGATTGCGGTTCTCAAGGTAGTCCTTGCTGGCCTGACTGGGTAGCTCGCCTTTATCGACAGCCTTTCGGACTAGCTCGCCCTTGAGGGGACGCCACTTGGCCGCGCCTACCACCTCTTTCACTTCGTCCACCGTTTCGCAGTACGGCGCAAGTATGCCGTGCGCGCCGGCATCTAGGGCCATGGTCACGTAGTGAGAGTCGGGGATGGGAATGCGAATGATGGGCACCACGCCGCTAAACTGAAAGGCCGCGATGAAGTCGGCTACCTCGGCTCGACCTCTAGGTGAGTGCTCGGTGTCGATTATCACGTAGTCAAGTCCGAAGTTGGCGAATGCCGACGACCAGCGGGGATTTCGCCCAATGCTGATCATAGTGCCGTAAACGATGCCCCCCGAATTGACCTTTTGCTTAAGTTCTGCTCCGTTCATCTGTCCTCCCTATTATCCTTATGTGCCCAGTACCGAGACGATAAAGGGCCTAATTGTCCGCGTAAATGTTTGCTAAAAAGCAAAGTGATTGTAGCCGTATGTTACCGGCTGTCAAGGGCTACGTGCCTTAGAGGGGTTGCCGCTGCCGGACCGGATAAGTGCTGGAACATCAGCCGCCACTGCCGGGGAATCAACAATTTGCCAAAAGGCTAGTCCGCGGTTTCCGGCAGGCTGGCCTGGCCTTCTGGCCGAGCTAAGGGCTTTCGCCTATAGCCGACGATGAATCCCAAAGCCCCTACCAGAGCCCCAGCGCCGGTTACGCCGAAGGTGTTGGCGACTCCCATCAAGCCGCCCAGCGGCCCAATAACGAAGGAGCCGCCAGAGCCTGCTATATCCCACGCCTGTTGAAGCGTCGCCATACTGGAACTGCGTTCTCTTGGCGAGACCCTATCTATGGTAAATGACTGTATGCCCGGTTGAATCAGTCCGAATCCGATGCCTGCAAACAGGCCCGCAGCCCACAGCATAAGGGGAACATACGCCACGTTCAGTACAAACATGGCGACGGCGGTTAAAACAAGACCGGGGACTATGACGCTAGCCCTGCCAAAGCGGTCCGCCACCGGGCCGGAGACCATCATGGCGATTATCGACGTACTGGACCAAACAGTGAAGTACAGGCCAGGATTCCCGAGACTCCGCTCAATAGCCAGAATGGGCAGAAAGGTGTTCACCGGCGCGGTGGTGAAGGTATAGGTCATGAAAACGATGGTTGGGAAAAGCGCCGCCCGTGAGATTAAAGGCACCGGCTTGGTGGCTACACCGGAGGAGACACTATCGAGGCCTCCCTCAGCAGCCGGGTG
>MUCK01000003.1 GCA_002816705.1 SAR202 cluster bacterium Casp-Chloro-G4 | reverse complement strand
CAATCTGCCGAAGTCGCCGCCCGCCAAGCCCGTAATGGCTGGCGTCCTCCACTTAGATGCCGACCTTCTGCAATCGCTCATGGCCAGTGTTGATCTGGAGGCTGAGGGCATAGGCAACGCGTTCGGGCTAGTGAGGGTTGAGTCGATGGCATTCGCCGTATACACTGGCGACCCCCTTCACATTAGCACGGCTTTCAACTACGAACAGCTGATAAATACCGGCTCCGGAATCTTACTGGTCAGCCAGTCCAGCTACCCCGGACCTATCGTGTCGTTCATGCTAGGCGTTATGTCCGACCGCACCGACCTGGAGCTGATTGAGCTTGGCACCACCAACGCCCGATACCGCAGGATTGAAGACCTGCATTTGGTCATAAAAAATCGGGGTAGCCTTCTTTTCGCAGCCATAGCGACTAATAGAGCAGATGCCGAAGAGCTAATGCTAAGCGCCCTGTTCGACTAACACCCCTCCTGCATACAATCCTAGCCGCCCGTAGACTGGTTCAGCCCCATCATTACCTCATATAAAGCGCATTATGTGCGAAATATGACGCAAATTGACACTCATTTTAACCACAGGTACAATGAATCTACCCTATGTTGGTAACTGATAATCTGGAGGATCTTCTATGGCCGACAAAGCCGTGTTGACGCTGGATGACGTCTACGAAGCCCTGCGGGACGTATACGATCCTGAAATACCCATTAACGTAGTCGACTTGGGTCTTGTTTACGACGTTAAGGTCGAGAACTCAAATGTCGATATCAAGATGACGCTGACCTTTGCAGGCTGCGGCATGGGCCCTTATATTGCCCAGCAGGCCGAGTGGAGATTGGCAGAGCTTGAGAACATAGACGACATTAACGTCGAGCTTGTGTTCGACCCCCCGTGGACTCCAGACATGATCACGGAAGAGGGCAAAAAGCAGTTGGGCTTAGACTAAGCCAATCAAAATTGACGATAGACCATCGAAAATGGCCGTTCCTGCTAACATAGTCCCGTAACCTGCCCCCGAATTTAAAGAGGAGTCCAGGAGAACCCTTAATGACAATAAACCCTCAGCAGGCCGCACAGGCTCGCGCACGAATCGAAGCTATGAAGCGTCAGTTCGAGCAGAAGCGGCAGGTAACGGATTCCCTATCCAACATCAAGCACAAGATCGGCGTCTACAGCGGCAAGGGTGGCGTAGGCAAGACCACTGTAGCGGTCAACATAGCCACAACCCTAGCCCATGGGGGAGCCTCCGTCGGCATCCTCGACGTTGACATAGACTGCCCCAACGTTGTTAAGGCCATGAAAGTCTCCGAGCACCCGGTGGTAGGCGAAGACAAACGTATGCTTCCTGCCGAGAAGTATGGCGTGAAGATCATGTCCATGGGGTTCTTCCAGCAGAACGAGGACGAGGCCATTATCTGGCGCGGCCCTATGGTGCATAACGCCATCAATCAGCTTTTGCAGTCCACCGAATGGGGCAAGCTAGACTACCTAATCATCGATCTTCCTCCCGGGACATCCGATGCGCCGTTGACGGTTATGCAGGTCTTGGACCTGGATGGATTCGTAGTGGTGACTACACCTCAAGAGCTTGCCAAAATAGACGCAAAACGGTCCATCAACATGATCAAGAAACTGCAGGTCAGCGTCTTGGGTGTTGTGGAGAACCTGTCCGGTGAGATTTTCGGGAGCGGCGCAGGAGAGGAATTGGCCGAAGAGATGGGTTTACGATTCCTTGGAAAGCTGGAGCTCCGGTCGGATTACCGCGATACCTCCAAGCCTACCGTGCTAACCAGCAACGTGGTGCTAGACGAGTACATGTCGCTGGTCGGCGGCATGCTTACGGCCCTGGAAGAGGCTGAGGCAGCGGAAGCAAGCTAACCCTCTGTCCCACGCAGAAGCCCTCACATACGCAACAAATAAAACGGCAGGCTTTGAGTCTGCCGTTTTTTCTTTACCCAACCCAAGCCTAATTGGGATCAACCATCTAATAACTACAGCATCCAAATCCTGCCCCGGCAAACTAAGATCGCCCTGTCCCTGCTAATGGGCGATAAGGAAACCCGGTCATATAGTCAGCGCCATCCCAACGAAAGCGTCGGCTAAGGCAAGCCATTGCGCAAGAGGGTTGGCTTCAGGACATAGAGGACAAATACCAGGTCATCGTAGTTGGAGTAGAGCCCATAGGCGTGGCTTCTTATCCCGGTCCACCCAGACCAGTATGTGGTATGGTCTGGCAATCGAACACCGGATAGTGTGGGGGAACTTCTACGGAAAGTAGCTGGCCGTTTGAAATACTGGACCTGGTGTTACTGAACCGTAGGTACTGAGCGCCTCAGCACGGCGTTTACCCTGGCGATGAGTTCTTTGATACCGAAAGGCTTAACCAGATAGTCATCAGCGCCAGCCTCAAGAAGGCCACGTATGATGTTTTCAGTGGTTCCCTGCCCCGTGACGATTATCACCGGACACTCGGATATCTTCCGAACGCGCTCGAGGGCCTCCCAGCCATCCATCTTCGGCATGAGAAGGTCCAGCAACACAAGATCAGGGTTGATCTCGTCGAACGCCTCAATGCCTTCCGCGCCGTTAGCCGCGATAGACGTTGCATAACCCTCAGACGCCAGCGCCTCGCTGAAAAGATCTCTCAACGAGTTGTCGTCTTCGACTATGAGTATGTGCGGGCTTGTTCCGTTATTATTCATATGCTCGCTCTACAGATAAACGTCTACTAACCTAAACTAACCATATTTCGGGGCAAATTCTTGGTCAATGCCTAAATCGAAAGCATATCTATAAGAACCTGCCTCCTGTCGGCATTTGACCGGCCAGTGCGGTGCAAATACAATTCATTCCACGAATACCAGGAATTCCAAGCCACAGGAATCCAAAGGAGAAAAACTTGATATACAGACTCTACACAGGTGAAGATGGACAGTCCCACATGGAAGAAAACTACCAACCTCCGCAACAAGTAGAGAAAGGGCCAGGAATGACGTGGCGCAGACATGAGTCCGGCGACTTCATCGACTGGCATATTGCGCCCAGAAAGCAGTACCTCATAACCCTATCAGGGCAGGTCGAAATCGGTCTGGGCGATGGCACTGTCTTTACGCTGGGGGCAGGAGACGCCATGCTGGCTGAGGACCTGACGGGCCAGGGGCACACCACAAAAGCGGTTGGTCCGGAGCCACGAATATCAGTTGCCATACCTGTGGAATAGATATCCTTCGAGCCCTACATTAAGCCATTAAGAGACCTTCGCCGTTTGACGGCTTGTGACCGCTGAATTATACTTTCGGTGGTCACGGCGTTTCGTCAAAACCGGTGCCAACAATCGGCGAAACCCATGCCAATCAAAACCAGGAGATGCTTAATCAGTGACCTACGAAAACATTGTGCTAACCCGGGACGAGGGCGTCGGAATTATCCGGCTAAACCGTCCCAAAGTGCTTAACGCACTGAGCAAAAGTCTCTACCGCGAAGTGGACACAGCCATAGGTGAGTTTGAGGCCGACGACGAAATCAAGGCCGTAGTCTTCACGGGAACCGGCGAACGTGCATTCTCTGCCGGCGCAGACATTCATGAACAGGTCCGTGACGCGGAGAACCCGCCGCCCCCGGATCCCCGGCGGTCGGAGCAGCAGTGGAATATTGCTGCCTGCAAAAAGCCCACTGTCGCTGCTCTTAACGGTCTTTGCTACGGCGGCGGCGCTGTGATGGCGTCCAGCTTCGATATTCGTGTCGGCTGCGAACGAACCAGCTTCAAGTTCCTGGCAGCCTCCTACGGGAGAGTTAACTCCACATGGAGCCTGCCTATGCAGGTCGGATGGCCTGCCGCAAAGGAACTGCTATTCACCGCCCGCGTAGTGGAGGCAGAAGAGGCATTTCGCATAGGCCTGTTGAACCACCTGGTTTCCGCCGACGAACTAATGCCCAAGGCCATGGAGATAGCCAGGCAGATAGTAGTCAACGACGCTCGCATGGTCCAGGGCATCAAGGAGCTCATGTTCGAGGATGTCGGGGCAACGTTCCGAGGCATGTACGACAACGAGGCCCGGGCTCGCGATGGCAAGCTAAGCGCAACCCCAGTCGAAGAAGGCTTCAAGGATTTCTTGGATAGGAAGGGTAGGAAGTAAGTTTATGACAACCAGCGGAAACATGAACGGCCCCTTAGAGGGCATTCGAGTTTTGGACCTGGGCAGATATCAGGCGGGGCCACGTTGTGCCCTGATGTTCGCCCGCATGGGCGCCGAGGTAATCAAAGTCGAGAACATCGGCGGCGACGAGAGTCGGCAGAACGGCCCACGCGTCCGTGGTCAGAGCGCATACTGGGTGCAGTACAACAGCGGCAAGAAGAGCCTTTCCATCAACATGCGCACCGAAAAGGGCAAAGAGGTCCTTCGGGAACTGGTAAAGGTCTCCGATGTTCTTCTGCAGAACTTCAGGCCCGGCACCATCGACACAATGGGCTTCGGCTATGACGTGTTGAAAGAATTGAACCCCAAGATAGTCATGATTAACGTTTCCGCCTACGGGCAGTATGGCCCTAACAGTGAAAAGGTTGGATTCGACCCTATTGGTCAGGCCATGGGTGGCCTTATGACGCTGACCGGCTATGAAGGCCTTCCGCCTATCAAGACCTACTTCCCATTGATCGACAGAATTACCGCCCTACACGCCTGCATAGGCGCTTTGGCGGCACTTCGTGAACGAGAAATATCCGGCCAGGGACAGTCCCTGGAGGTCTGCCTCGCCGACACAGGATTCACCGTCAACGAGATACCCATATCGGCGTTTCTGGGCGACGGCCAGATAACGAAGCGCGCACCTCAAGGCGGCGGCTCCGGTATCGTTGGCGGCATGTACGAGACGGCCGACGGCCACATGATCCTGGCGGCTGGTAACGACGCCATGTGGCAACGGATGTGCGAAGCCTTGGAGAAGCCTCACTGGGCTGAGGACGAGCGTTTCAACACCCGCGCACAGCGACAGGCCAACGGAGAGTTATTGGAAGAGGAAATGGCAGCCTGGTTCAAGGCGCGCGAAACCAAGTACATCATCGATTACCTTTCCAGCTTCAGTATTCCATGCGCGCCCGTAAACACCACGGAACAGGCGGCAGTGGACCCCCAGCTTCACGAGCGTGGCATGATGGAAGAAGTGCCTGACCCAGTAGCAGGCACCATGTGGGTTACTGGCAAGATGATCAAGTTCGGTCGCACGCCAATGGTGGTGGGCTCGGCCCCCACTGTGGGACAGCACACCAGGGAGATTCTTCAAGAGCTGCTCACGTACTCGGAGGAAGACGTCGCCAAGATGGTGAACGATAAGGTAGTCGCAACCGACTAACTCGAGCGAGGGGCTTTGCACAAAAGGACATTTTAGGGCATTAGGTTCGACAGATCCCGACTCGGTCGAGGATACTCGATTGAATTGGCGTTTACCACGAACGTGAGAATAAAAATCCCTTTGTGGTGAGCCTGTCGAAGGATGATTTACTCGAACACCTTATTATTGTGCAGAGGGCGAAGAGGCAATCAGCATGAGCGAAGACGTTTACATCGTCGAGCAGACGGGCCACGTTGCGACCTTTACGATAAACAGGCCGGACAAGCGTAACGCGCTGAATCCTGAAATTCATGCGGCGCTTGTCCGGGAAATCGACCGCATGGCGGAAGAGGCCACTGTCAGATGCCTGGTCATCAGAGGCCAGGGCGACAGAGCATTCTCCGCAGGCGACGACCTGAAGCGCGCTCCGGGCGACCCCGGTCCGCAGCTCGATCCTAGCAAACCGGATTCTATGCAATGGCCGCAGCGTGTTTCTCGTGAGGCCATCCACGACGCTCCATTTCCCGTCGTGGCCATGATCCAAGGCTACTGTGTAGGAGGCGGCCTGGCGCTGGCCACCGAGTGCGACATTCGCATCGCGGCCAAGGGCAGCCAACTAGGCATACCGCCCTCCAGGCTGGGCATAATCTACGACTTCGAGCGCATCCAGGTATTTATCGATCTCGTAGGCCCGGCATTTACCAAAGAGCTTTTCTGCTCCGGCCGCCGAGTAAGCGCAGACCGGGCCCTGGACATGGGGCTGGTCAACGAAGTGGTCGAGCCGGACGGCTTGGAAGCTGCGGCGTATGGACTGGCGGACGAGTTCGCGGTCACCGCTCCGTTGTCGCTCAAGGGCCACAAGGCAGTGGTCAACACTCTGGTGCGGAGGCGCAACGAAGGCTCCGCATTGACAGCAACGGACATCGAAACCATGCGCGAAGCCCAGAGCATCGCCAGGGCCAGCGAGGACGCCACCGAAGGCCGCGTGGCCTTCAGCGAGAAGCGAACCCCGGTGTTCAAGGGACGATAATGGCAGAATCGGGACCTGTCAGACCACATGCCCATAGAAGCTATCTCGATGGACTAACGGTTTACTTTACATGCAGACAATAATTAACGAGCCCGGCGACTTTTCCTACGTCATCGGGCCTTACAAGGCTCCGATTGCCACGGTACGCCCGGGTGAGACAATCATCGTCGAAACGTTGGACGCCTTCGAGAATCGCATAGATTCGCCTGACGCCGACATCGCCAAGATCATCACCCTGCCCTACGTGAACCCGCTCACAGGGCCCATATACGTCGATGGCGCAGAGAAAGGCGACACCATCACAGTGTCCATACAGTCCATAGAGGTGACGCGGGACTACGGGGTGAGTTGTCTTATACCCGAATTCGGAGGCCTGTGCGGCACCGGCTTCACCCGTACCCTGAACTCTCCCTTGCCTCCTCGCGTGATGCTGCACCCTATTGCCAACAACGAGGTCACGTTCTCTCAAGACCTGGATATCGCACCCATTCCCTTCGAGCCTTTTTACGGCACCATCGGCACAGCGCCCGAGGTTGAAGCAATCTCATCGCTCACGCCGGGCTTCCACGGAGGCAACATGGACGCGGCAGACGTTTGTCCCGGCAACACAGTTCATTTGCCTGTCCAAGTACCGGGTGCCCTACTGTACATTGGTGACGGCCACGCGGCCCAGGGAGACGGAGAGGTCTGCGGCGTTGCCACGGAGATACCTACACGAGGAACGGTAACGATAGGTCTTATCAAGGGACATGCCGTCGCGACCCCCAGGGTTGTGTCTGACGAGTTCCTGATGACAATCGGCAGCGCACGGCCCATGGAGGACGCTGCCAGAATCGCTTTCTACGAACTTGTGATGTGGCTTGAGACCGAGTACGGCATAGAACGGCTGACGGCTTACCAGCTCTGTTCCCAGGTCGCCAGGGTGCGGCTGGCAAACATGGTGGATATTCAGTATTCGGTGGTAGCCAAGTTTCCCAAGCGCTACCTCCCCCGAACTTACGCTTGACTACCAAAGAAACGCCCTCACCGGAAGACTGCTACTTAGAAACCAACGGCGTTCGTCTCCACTATGTCGATTGGGGCAACACTCAGGCCCAGGGTATGCTTATCTTGCACGGCTTGCAGGACTGCGCCCGATCTTGGGACACCTTCGCCAACGGCATGCAGCACGACTATCACGTAATCGCATTGGACAGCCGGGGACACGGAGACAGCGCCTGGCTGGATCCAAGCCAGTACACATTCCGCGACTACGTTAGCGATATTGAGGCGTTGGTGGATGCGCTGGGCCTGCAAAAGATCATCTTGGTTGGCCATTCCGCAGGCGCGCGGTACGCATTCGTGTACGCTAGTGAGCACCCAGATGTTGTCGAATCGCTGATCGTTGTGGACATAGACCCCGACTCTGTTAACCCTGATTCACAAGGCATGTTCGACCGCTACAACACGGAGTCTGACGAATGGGCTTCTCTGGAAGACGTGGTGGAGCGACTACGCACCCGCCAGCCACAATCGTCGGTGGAGATGCTACGCCTGCAGGCCGAGGCGATGACCAACGATTTGGGCGATGGCAAACGCGTCTGGAAAAGGGACAGGGCCATCCTGGGGGCTTACCAGCGACCCGAATTGTGGGATGAGTGGTCCAAGGTCAAGATGCCAACGCTAATCGTCAGGGGGCGTCAGAGCAACCTGCTAAATCATGAGACCGCCGTGAAGATGCACGAAGCGCTGCCACATACGCGGCTCGCGGAGTTGGAAGGCGGAGGCCACTGGTTTTACCAGGAGTTCCCGGGGGCATTCGAGACTACGGTGCGCTGGTTTCTGGAGAGTCGGAGTTAATCTCTCTATAGTCCGTATCGGCGATTTCTTTTGCCCTGTCGAAATCTTCCTCAGGCACAAACAGTCGATGGGGAATGAATTGGGTTACGCCGAGGGCGCCATAGCCGCCACCCATCGGCTGGATAACAGCCGGGATTCCATACTCCTCAAGAATCTGCGCCATCATCTGCGCTTCCATCTCGTTGTTAAACGTATCCAGAGGGACTATTTTTTGTCTCTGCGGCATTCAGACCTCACTCGCGCTGCTTCTGACTAACGTCCCTTGTAGACCGGTTGTCGCTTCTCGACGAAGGCGCGGACGCCCTCCTTGTGATCGGACGTGCTTCGGGCTATGTTCTGGGCAGGGCCGGCCAGCAACAGGCTCTCCTCCAGGTTTTTGAACAGCGAGTCCTGTATCAGCTTTTTGATAAGAGCCATCGAATAGGTCGGGCCACTGGCCAGCCGCTTCGCCAGTTCCATGGTCGTATCCATGAGTTCTGAGGGCGACACAACCTTGCTGACCATACCAAGCCGATATGCCTCCTGCGCCTCCACAGCGTCACCTGTGTACTGAAGCATGAAGGTATGGCTCAAGCCAATCATTCTGGGAAGCTGCCAGCAAGAGCCGTCTGCGGGAATCAGCCCTCTGCGTATGAACGTCTCGGAAAACCGAGCGGACTCGGATGCGATTCGTATGTCGCATGAGAGGGCAATGCCCATGCCCAGACCCATGGCGTACCCGTTCACTGCGGCAATGGAGGGCTTCTGCAGGTTATGGAGCTTCAGCGGCACAAACCTGACGCCGTCCATGTAGGACTCGCCAGAAGCCATTGTGTCCCATTGCTGTTGCAGGTGGTCCCAGGGCTTCACGCCATCCGGGACCGACGTTTCGCCCCGCTCCTCGTTGGCCTCGTTCATGCGCTTGACGTTCGCGCCTGAGCAAAAAGAAGGGTCGCGTCCAGTGAGCACCAGTGCCCGCAGGTCGGCATCCGCCTCCAGCCTCTCCAACTCCTGATTAAGCTCACCGGCCATCTCATCGCCGATAGCATTGCGCGTGGGAGGGTCATCCAGCGTAACAATCAGGACGCCGTCCTCTTCAGCCACGTCTATGAACTGGTATGCCATGACACTCCTTTATCCACTATCGTCGGGTCCACGAATATGGCACGTCCTATTGAGCAACCTTGGACTGCAAACACTCGAAGAACTGTTTCATCAACATTTTGGATGCGTTACCCATAAGGCGCTGCCCAACCCTGGCAACGATTCCAGTGACCCTGGCGTCGCCAACGACGCTGACTTGCGTTCCACCGTTGTCCGCGTCCTCGAAGTTCAAAAAACCCTCGCCTTTGACGCCGCCACCGGCACCCCGTCCCTCAACGATCATCTTGTAGGACACCATGTCGATCTTATCCGTAACAACCACCTTGCCGGTGTACGTTCCGGAAACGGCAGCCACGCCGACTCGCATCACTACCTCGTAGGAATCCGGGCCAACCTCGTCCAGCTTCTGGCAACCTGGTATACAGTCGGCCAAAACCTTGGGCGATAGTAGCAAATCCCAGACCTTGGCCTTGGGCGCGTCGAATGTGAAAGAGCCTTCAACTTTCAATGAGTTTCACTCCCAGTCCCGAAATAAGGCGATGCTAAGGATATTCGCTTGTTCTCATCCTGCGCACTCCGTACGAAGAGGCGGCACCCGCATTATAGCCGGTTTACTGCCGCAGATAGATGGTCGCATCAAGCCTACCACAAGCCGGCTTTATCGCGCCAACGCCGCCCGATTACGTGGCATTTTATTGAATTTATAAGGGTGGTAGCCCAACTATGTTTTTGCTGTTATAATCCTGCTGCTTTCGGCATAGACACCTAGTATACGAGTCGTACAAAAACATTCCTCTGGAGGTTTCACCTCATGACCGTGACAATTACAGTCGAAGTCAACGGCGAATCATACACCAATGACGTGGAACCCCGCCTGCTGCTGACCCACTACATACGGGAAGTTCTAAATCTCACTGGCACCCATGTGGGATGCGACACCAGCAACTGCGGGGCATGCACAATTATTCTGGATGGCAAGGCTGTTAAGTCCTGCACTGTCCTGGCGGTAAGGGCCAACGGGGGCAAAGTTACAACGATCGAAGGTCTCGCCAAAAAGAACGGTGAGCTTCACCCGTTGCAGGATGCCTTCTGGGAGAAACACGGCCTCCAGTGCGGATTCTGCACTCCTGGCATGATCATGTCGGCCTACGATCTGCTAAGCAACAATCCTAACCCCTCGGAACAGGACATCCGCGAGGGAATGTCAGGCAACCTTTGCCGATGCACCGGATACCACAACATCGTCAAGGCCATCGAGTACGCCGCCCAAAAGATGTGATTTTGGCTTCTGTCGATCTTTAGGACGATGGAGGTTCGGCCATAACGTAGCGCACCTACGCAGATTGCGATTTTTTAAAGATAACATTTGCCAGACGGACCCATCCAAAAGAACCAAAATAAAGGAGAGGGCATGATACCAAGGGCATTTGAATACCACGCACCAACAAGCGTTGCCGAAGCGGCCAGCCTGCTGGACCAGCACGGCGATAGCGCAAAGTTGTTAGCCGGCGGCCATAGTCTCCTTCCGTTAATGAAGTTGCGCCTGGCCCAACCTGAGGTCGTTATCGACCTGGCCAAGATTAGCGATCTGTCGTACATACGTCAGAGCAACGGAGGCCTGTCCATTGGGGCGATGACAACGTACGCCGACATTGAGTCGTCTGCGGATGTTCAGAGCCTGGCGCCCGCGTTGGCTGAAACGGCCGGTATGGTGGCAGACAGACAGGTCCGCAACATGGGCACCATTGGCGGTAGCTTGGCTCACTCAGACCCTGCTGGAGACCTCCCGGCGATAATCCTGGCTCTGGGCGCTCAGATGGTGACCAGCTCCAGCGGCGCTCATCGCACAATTGCCGCAGACGATTTCTTCGTTGATCTCTTCACCACTGCTCTGCAGCCAAACGAGATATTAAACGAAATACAGATACCCGCCCTGCCCTCTGGCACGGGAACCGCATACGCCAAGTTCGGCAACAAGGCCTCGCATTACGCCATCGTAGGCATAGCCGCTGTGCTAACAGCAAGTGGCGGTAAATGCCAGAGCGTACGCATTGGCATCACCGGAGCAGGGGCTAAGGCCACTCGTGCCACTTCCGTGGAGAATGCCCTCACGGGCGCAAGCTTGGACGGCGCTACTATCAAAGCAGCGGCCCAACTTGCCAGCGACGGCATTGATTTCAATGAGGATGTTCACGCCTCTGCGGAGTATCGTGCCCACCTTACAAGGCTATACACCGAACGGGTGCTCCTGGAAGCGGCGTCCAGAGCAGGCTAATTTTCTTTGGGTATTTAGAGGATTGAAAACAAAAAGAGGGACGGTCGTAAAACCGTCCCTCTTTTTTATTCATGCGTTTGCGCAATGAGTGCCAACTCTGGGCGATTTACCCTTGGGCAGACTCAGGTTGAACGGGCTTTTTGCCTACGCTTCTGGTGAGACATATGATCCACGCACCGACGACATGGGCTGCATTACCAGCGGGCTCTAACCTGGCTCCAGTGCCGTGGCAATCGCTTTAACGTCTATGTGCTCTTCCATAAGCCGGGCAAAGCGTTCCAGCTTGGCCGGATGATCGAATCGGCCATGCTCCATCAGCGAATTCAGATTTTCCATTGTGCCCAGCGTGCCCTCTGAGACCAGCACAAGGGGCACCTCTTCCAGCTCGGCCTCATTTTGGACATACCCAATTGGCTTAACGCCATTGGTAAGCACCAGGCAGGCTGTGGTTCCAGTCGCTGACAACGCAGCCATCTGGATGTCGGGACGGTCGCCCCGAACGACCACCGCACGGTTGTCGTGAATCCCAAAGTAAATCTCGCCGGGGTCCAGACTCATCCCACCCACCATGAGATACTCCACCAGGGAGTCTCGGTCACCGCCATCTGCCAGGTATTCTCCACCGAGGTGCTCGGAAAGCTGGTTTACGGATACACCCAAAAGACGCCTATCCTCAGGCACCGCCCCAAGTGATTTCATTCCCTCGTTAGCCATGGATTCCAGCAGGCCCGACTTCGACGCCGTACCCTGGTACATGGATACGCCGTTAATCACGTACCCCAACAGGCGGCCTTTGAACGCGTCCTGCCACTTACGAAATTCAAATGCCTTTCGTTCCGAGCTATAACGCGATACCACAACTGCCTTGGCGTCCAGAGCTTCAGCCAGCTTCCCGGCGTCGGCGGCAGAAATATCGCTTGAGCCTTCAACGATCACAACGTCCTGGTCTTCGGCCACGCCAATGGCGGCCGTCTTGATCTGCCCTAAGAGATCGTCGGATATTGCCCCAGAAGCTGAAATAATGGGCCAGCCATCAACTTCTGTGGACAGAAGGGCCTGATATATAGCAACGTCGGGGTCATCATCAGATGTGCCGATGGGCTTGAAGATTGTGACCCTTTTCCCCTGTTTTGTGAGCAGATGGGCCAGCCCAACGCAAAGCGAAGTCTTCCCTGCGCCTCGCTCGTTAGAGGTGACATACAGCAGTGTCATTAGTCGCTGCCTTTCCATGCAAACGCTTTCGGATAATATACGGCATCGGGCCTAATCCGAGCGTACCATGCGGCCCCAAAATTACGGACGCAATTATAGCAAAGGCAAAAATAGCGTGCACCGGTTTCACAGACAAGGTTATAATGTCTTGGCCTAACACTCGCCAGCACCTTCCAAGGAATTCGCACAACTCAAGACAACTGTTCCTTGTGGAAAAGGGTGAGTGCACGGCATCCACTAAAGGCCGTCAAGCGTATAAATACCTGGTAGAGCCAGTCCTGGTAATGACTTCCCATTTGAGCAAATTCGTTTACACATCTAGGGCGTCCACTGTGGTTAGAACGGCCATGGCGGCCGCTGTTTTGGCCCTGCTGTTCGTGGCATGCTCCACGGCACAAAGCGATGTTCCAAAGTATGATCAGCGAGCCCAGGGCCTTAACAAGACCATCATGTGTCCCATCTGCCCCGGGGAGTCTATCGACCAGTCGCAGGCGACTATCTCGCTACAGATGAGGGAAATCGTCCGTGAGAAACTGAACGATGGTTGGTCCGATGACCAGATTCGTGACTTCTTCGTGGACCGTTACGGACCCAGCGTTCTCATGGAACCCCCAACGGAGGGCTTCAGCATCATGGCGTGGATAGTTCCGCCGGTGATCGTCGCCACAGCCATTGCAGCCTTTTTGCTTGCGATAAGATGGATGCGCCAGCCGGGTCGACATGAGCGGCAGGCCGAACGAAGGGGCGACACAGTTTATCAAGCCGACCTCGAACGCTACTATGAACGCATTGAGGCCGCCTTGGAGCCACCGTTGACTGGGGCGTCAATCGCCAGCAGCGATAACGTAACGGACGATACAGGTAACAAAGAGGAGCACCATGGTTGAGGCGGGTCAAATTGCGCTGGTAATCGCCTTCGTGGTGGCGCTGTACGTTCCCGTGGCGTCATTTGTGGGTTCGTGGCAAAAGGTGCCCGAGCTAACGGCCAGCGGACGCTACGGTTTCTACACGATTCCTCTAATGCTTCTGATTTCCACGGCGGCGCTGGTTTACTCATTCGTCGTTCGGGACTTCTCTGTGCGTTATGTATTTGAAAACAGCAATCTGGCGATGCCACAGATATACACATGGGTTGCCTTCTACGCCGGAAACGCAGGCTCCCTGCTTTACCTGGCAGTCACACTGTCCATCGTCTCCGTAGTTGCGGTGCTAACAATACGAAAGCGGCTGCCCTACACGGCTCCCTACGCCACAGGCATCATGGCTTTGGTTATTGCATTCTTCCTTGGAATCATGGTCTTTATGGCGAATCCGCTGGCGGTTCTGGACTTTGTGCCCCCCGATGGTCAGGGAATTAACCCGCTTCTCATTCATTTCGGCATGTTCATACACCCTCCACTGCAGATGGCTGGCCTTGTGCTCGTAGCCATACCATTCAGCATAGCTATCGGCGCGCTGGCGGCCCGTCGCGGAGGCCGGGACGAATGGGTAGACCTGGGCAGGCTATGGGGAATGATCTCCTGGTTAATCCTCACCATTGGACTGCTGCTCGGGAGCTGGTGGGCCTACACGATCCTTGGTTGGGGTGGGTACTGGGCCTGGGATCCCGTGGAGAACTCCGCGCTGATGCCCTGGCTTGCTATGACGGCATTCGTTCATTCCATCATGGTACAGAAGCGGCGGGGCATGTTCCGAATGTGGAACATGGTCCTTATCATCGTTGGGTTCACCTTGGCCCAGATGGGTATGTTCATCAACAGAGGAGGCCCAGTGCCGTCGGTCCACTCGTTTGCACAGTCGGCAATGGGATGGCTGTTCCTGATGTTCATGGCGGTCACTATGATTGCGGCCATCGCCGTATTCTTCTGGCGACTGGAGTCCCTCAAGAGCCGGGCTAGCCTGGAGTCTCCCCTCTCCCGCGAGAGCGCATTTCTGGGACAGAACATACTCTTTCTGACCGTGGCCTTTGTGACTCTGTGGGGAACGCTATTCCCTATTTTCAGTGAGGCCGCTCAAGGCACAGTCATAACCGTAGGCCGACCTTTCTTCGACAAGGTTAACGGCCCCATACTTCTGGGCATAGTCTTCCTTATGGGCGTCGGCCCGCTGTTGCCGTGGCGCAGAGCGACCGTACGCAATCTGCTTCGCGCGCTTCGAGTGCCCATGGCAACAGCTCTGTTGACCGTCATAATTCTGGTTGTCCTCGGCATCCGGCAGGTCCCAGCCGTTGTTGCCTTTGCCACCGTGGCCCTGGTTCTGGCAGGCATCGCCAACGAATGGTTCCGAGGAACACGCTCTCGACATAGCAGAGGCGAGTCCTACCCAGTTGCGTTCATGAACCTGCTCTCCGGCAACAGACCTCGGTACGGCGGCTACATAGTCCACCTGGGGATTCTGATGCTGGCAATAGGAGCAATCGCATCCTCGTTTTACAGCACCCAACGCGACCTGGTCATGGAACCCGGAGACGTGGCCAGTATCGGCAATTACACCTTCGAGTATCTTGGTGTAGAGAACAAAACCTACTCCGACCGTGAGGAGGCCATTGCCTCCTTTAGCGTCTTTCAGAAAGGCAAGAGCGTGGGCAGAATGGAGGCCTTCCGTGCCTTTTATCCAGACTTCCGCATCGCCGCCACCAAAGGCGCAATACGAAGTACCCCGGTGGAGGATTTCTACATAGTCCCGTCTGAGTTCCAGGACGGAGGACAAGCCGTGTTTCGTATTCTGGTAAATCCTCTGGTGTGGTGGATGTGGGCATCCGGCCCTATCATAGCTTTGGGGATAGGCTTCGGGCTTTGGCCTGTGCGACAGCCGGTTGCGGCTACAGTACGTCTTCCCGCCGGCGTCCAGGCAGCGAGGGCATAGGCCAAACTTCTTGATCATACTGATAGCATTACTTCTGGCGCTAATTCCCGCTCTGGCGGTGCTTTACCCTTTCCTTCGAGGCAACGCCGCCAACGAGTGGTTAGACGACGAAAGCTCCCCTATGGTCGATCTGGAACGACGTTGGGATTCGGCCATCTCCGGCATCAAAAACACCGAGCTGGAATACTCCATTGGCAACCTGGATGAGGAAGACTACCTGTGGCTTCGGCAGGAGTATATGCGTGAGGCGGCTATGGTTATGCACTCCATGGAGTTGGAGGACGAGCAGGAGGCGGAGCTGCTGGCGGCCATCGAGCGGGAGATACAGCAGGTGCGAGAACGCACTGTCGGTAGCGACGCCGCTGTGACTGGCGCAGAGGCCCCTCAGGACCCTGTTTCCGGTGAATAAACGTCTTGCGCTGTCGGGAATAGTGCTTCTAGCCTTGATAACTACTTCGCTCATCAACCCGTTGTTCGTACTCGCTCAACAAGAGGGCTTTACCGTAGAAGGCCGCGTGGTTGACGGCTCTCCAGACGCAACTGCCCCAGCGGGCCTGGTTGTGACGCTACATCAGGAAGGGGCAGCCTTACACGAACATCTGGAAACCACCACCGACTTCGAGGGCCGCTTCCAGTTCGAGAACGTCGTGCCAGAACCTTTCGTAGTTTACGGGGTGTCCGTCCGTTACCAGGAGGCACTATACGGCACCGACGTTAACCTGCGGAATGGCAAGCCAGAGGCCTTGACACTGAAAATTTTTGAGATCTCCAACGATCTGCAAATTATCCACACCAACTCGGCTTCTGTGCTGTTCTCCGACGTCGACAAGGAGGCGGGAACTATCGCCGTTCTGGAGATCGTGCAGCTGGCGAACGACTCCGACTACACATACGTCGCGGGCACTGACGTGCCGATGAACCTGTTGCGATTTGGGCTACCGCCCGGTTCAGAATCACTGCAGGTGGACACACGCCTATTAGGGGCAGACGTTGTGCAGGTGGACAGGGGCTTCGCTGTTCTGGCAGCCGTCCCGCCAGGAAATCACGACATCATGTACACCTACGAGTTCCCGTACACAGAGGGCGTGGAAACCTTCACCAAGTCGTTGCCCTTCGGAGCGGAAGGACTGCGGATACTCTCACCTGACGAAGTCCTTACTCTTTCCAGTGAACAACTCGGTAGCCCCAGTAATGTAACCATAGGCCAGCGCCCATACCAGTTGATAGAAAAGGCAGACCTACCCAGAGGTTCGCGCGTTGACGTTACCCTGTCCGACTTACCCCAACCATCGTCTATTGAGCGCATTTTCTACACCGCCAAGACTATCCGCGTGGAGTTCGCAGCGCCGGCGGTCCTGGCCCTACTAATGGCCATCCTCACAGTCTTTGCAGTCCGCATGAGTCGGCGAAGACATACACTTCCTGTATTGGCAGACCCGGCCGCGGCAGTGGAGCAGCAGGAACGATTCACCCTACTACGACTCGTCTCCGAATTGGAGAAGAGCTATGAGGACGGCAGCTTGCCTGCAGAGAACTACCTCAGACAACGCCGAGTGCTGGAGGCTAGACTTCAATCAACCAAAGAGGATTGAGGACCGTCGTAAAAGTACGCCCTAGCGCCAATTGGTTCACAACGGTAGCTTAGATACGTTCTGCGCTGGTCTACAATCGTCTGATTCCATGTAAAATACCATTGAATCTGTAACCGGGGTACAGGATCAGGGTGGACTTCCAACGTAGCCGAACACTCAGAAGCGTCATCGTGCTGGCCGCTCTGATCGCCATAGGCATCGCGGGATACATGACCATCGAAGGTTGGTCCTTCCTGGATGCCGCATACATGACGGCTCTCACGTTCACTACCGTTGGCTTTGCGGAAGTGCACCCACTCTCAAGCGGCGGTAAAGCCTTCTCGATCTTCCTTATGATAGCGGGAGTCGGCGCGACGCTGTACTTCCTCTCGATCTCCATGCAGCGGATCATTGAGGAAGGCATTTTCAGAGGCTTCGTTCGGAGGAGAAGAATGGAGACGCGATTGGCAGGGGAACGCAATCACTTTATACTATGCGGCTTTGGCAGGGTTGGTAGAGAGGTCGCACTGGCTTTTCAACAAGAGGGCGCCCATTTCATAATCGTAGAAAAGGATCTCGAAGCGATTTCCGACGCCGACAATATGGGATTTGCTTACGTTCTAGGCGACGCTTCTGACGACGAAGTGTTAAGGGCGGCGGGTATAGAAAGAGCGCGAGGCCTTGTTGCAGCCACGGGCAACGACAGCGATAACGTTTTCATAACACTTTCCGCCAGAGGCATCCGACCAGAACTCTTCATAGTCGCAAGGACAACCTACCAGGACAACGAGGGTAAGCTCATACGAGCAGGCGCGAACAGCGTCGTATCCCCTCATACCATTGGCGGACGCCGCATGGCGCTTTCTGCGGTCCGGCCTATGGCCGTGGACTTCTTCGATTCGTTGCTGGACGGTCGAGGTAAACGTGACCTTAGGTTCACGGAAATAACCGTCGGCGACGGGTCGGTTCTTCTAGGCAGCAGTATCTTGCAGTGCAAGGAGAGCCAGGGAATTGACGTGCTGGCTCTGGCACGCGGTGAAAATGAAATGATGGTCAATCCCATAGGTGATCTGCAAATAGAGGAAAACGACAGGCTTTTCATCGTGGGACCGGATACCAGGCTTGCAGATTTGGAAGGTAAGGCCTAGCCGATGCCCGACAAGTCGAGGTCACTACTATGCATATTCGCCCACCCCGACGATGAGTCGTTCGGGCCAGGCGGCACGCTGGCCAAGTACGCCGCATCCGGCACCAGGATTACCGTTATCTCAGCAACCCGAGGTGAGGGTAGCACGTTAGGCCGGGAGACCCACCAGGCCAAACTGGGCGATGTCCGGGAGGCGGAAATGCGTTGCGCATCCGAAGCGTTGGGCCTGGCGGAATCACGCGTTCTGCATTACCCATACACGGGCCTAAATGACGTGGACGATGGAGAGCTATGTAACCTCGTCACGAATGCCATCGCCGAATTAAAACCCGACGTTGTGATGGCTTTCGGGCCTGGAGGCATCACCGGCAACCCTGACCACGTAGCTATAACCAGGGCTGCCACTTCGGCAATCCAACGTATGCCTCAACAACTGCGTCCCAGCCTTTTCTACTGGGCAATCCCGGAGGCCATAGCCAGCCGCCTGCGAGAGCTATCCGACATACCATTCGTCGGCGTGCCGAAGCAGGACATCAACACAGTCATCGACACATCTGATTTTCTTGAAACCCAGTTGAATGCCATACGCTGCCACAAAAGCCAGAGTGATCCAATGCCGCCTGTTCTTACCGAAAGGCTCAAGATGCATGCGGGTGATGAGTATTTCGTAAGGGTGGGTCCTGGTGCTGATAGTGAGAATATATCAAATGACATATTCAGCTAATGGGCCTAATCGTCGTACGCAAAAAGACGAGGCAGTCGAATCCGACTGCCTCGTCTCATTTAATTACTTTGTCGCAGCTTAAGCCTACTGACCTATTCTAGACCGTAGGAACTGCACCAGTGCCCAGCGGTCCTCTTCGCTTAACAGCTTGCGGTACTCCGGCATAGGCGAGGTGGAATCTCGTCCGCGAAGACGTACTGCCAACCCCTGCCTGCCACCGCCTGATATGAAGCCGAACAACTCTCCGTCCGTAGAGTTTTTCGTTGCGTCTGACCTCAGGTCGGCAGGGTATGGCCCCCTGTCATAAGCGAGGTTGCCGTCCGATCCTACCAGGGTAGTTATTGGCCCTTTGCCATCAAGCAATCCACCATGGCACACCAGACAGTTCACCTGATACGTCCGCCATGCAGATGCATCATCGTAGTTCCCTGAAAACTCTTGCGGAATCTCAAGCGCCTTGAAGGCATCCATACTAACCGGCAGTATTTCCGCGCCGGATATCGGCACCGATCCTTCTGGGGGCAACAGCCTAGGCCCCTCTTGAACACGATAGGACGGTTGGAAGTGCATTTCCGTCCACATCTCAACGGAATGCGAGCCAGTCTCTGGGAACGCCGGCATCGTGAAATTAATGGCTCCACCTACGTTTACCGCACCTGTGCCAGTGTTATAGCAGGCCGTGGCAAGCAAGGTCGCCAAAAGAAGCGCTCCCAACACTGCGGTTTTACGGTTCCGCAGGCCAATCATCTTCCAGCCAAGTGAGAAAGTCATCTAACTACTTGCTCTCCCAGCCTCTTGTGATATCTCCAGCCCCCGACTGCTTTAAGACCTCTTCCGCCCGAGGAATCCTGTCCTCTTCCGTCGTCACGGTAACACCGATGTAACCTTCGGTGATGCGCTTGTCATAGGCGCCCATGAACAATCGGGGAAGCCTGGATTCCAGGAGTATACCAATGATCGTAAATATGATGGCGCCCAACATGGTGCCCTCATACATGATGATTGCCATGGGAGGGATGGATAGAATTGGCTTGCCGCCAGTGACCAGAGGGAATGCCAACTGCGAACCTGCCGTCAAGACGAGGCCGATGATGAATCCGCACGCGGCCCCGGTAAGCGGCCATCGGAACAACTTGTGTTTGGGTTCCGCCTCTCCAAAAGTCCCTTCTGGATAAGGCGTTCCCGTTAGTACCTCGTATTCGGTGGTCGTGTATCCGGCAGAGGCCAAGGCTTCCAAGGCGTCTCCGGCCTCATCCACCTGCTCCTCCGTAAACAGTCCCAATACACTTCTTTTCGCCATAATTGAGCCCCGTCCTAATAATTGGTTCTTAATCGTTTAATCGAAGGTTTACGGCGTTTCCCGTATGCTTGCTGGCACGATACGACGGCCAATCTTAATTTCCTCACGGACCTGCATTCCCTCTTTCATGTCGAAGATAGGAATAATAGGGAAGAACTTCGAGAAGAGAAGCATTCCCAATGCAACGAACGCAAAGGTCTCAGCAACGACCAGTATTTCAACAATACTGGGGTGATAACTACCCCAATCGAACTGCAAAGGCTGCCTTCGGGCTAGCCCTGGAATAATAATCAGGAAGCGTTCAAGCCACATGCCGATGTTGACAAGTATCGTAGAGAGGAACATCAGCCCAGGGCTACGTCTAACGCTTTTGAAAAGCCACATCGGCACAGGAATGAAGAACGACGTAAGCAAGAACGCTAAGAAAAGCCACATATATGGCGCCTGGAAGACCTGCAATTCCCTTAGGGCCAATTCAGGCGACTCCAACGTGTACAGCGCGAATATCCACTCCACGAAGAAGAAGAAGAACCAGGTAGTGGCGACAACGATAAGAAGCCTACCGATAGCGTCGAAATGGTCTGGGCGGAGATAGTTGTCCAGCTTCCACATCCACATGGCCAGAGCCATAATCATGGCAACCGCAGACACTCCAGAGTGAATGGCTCCAATGATGAAGTATGGCGCAAAGATCGTCGAGTGCCAGCCTTCTACTCCAATGGCCACGGCGAAGTCCCAAGAGACTATGCTGTGAACAGAAACGAACACCGGCAGGACCAACGCTGAAAGCAAAATACCGGCGATTGCCTGTAGCTTCCATTGCCTTGGCGTACCGCGCCAACCCAGGCAAAGCATGCCGTATATCTTCGGCGCAAACTTGCCCGTTGCCCTGTCCCGGACGACTGCGATGTCCGGTATAAGGGCGACATAAACGAATAGAGTACTACCGATCAGGTAGGTCATCACGGCGCTGGGGTCCCAGACAAAGGGAGAGCGAATGTTCATGAAAAGGCCGCGAGAGAAGTCGTAAGGGTAAACCCAGAACAGCCTCCACGGCCTGCCAACGTGGAACATGATGTTGGACAGCGCTGCCATCAGCGAGAATATCGTCATAACTTCAGCTACGCGCGTAACTGGCCTACGCCACTCAGCCTGAGTGAGGCGCAGAATAGCGGAAATCATAATACCGGCGTGGCTAATACCAATCCAGAAGACGAAATTGGTGATGTAGAATCCCCACAAAACCGGCCTGTTAAGGCCAGTAACGCCGAGACCCTTATTTATCTCATAGCCATAAGCGCCAATTCCTGTGGCAATAACAAGCAACAGGAATCCGACTGCCCCGAGCCACCACTTGGGCATACCTAATACGCCGGCCAGGAGATCGTCGTTTATCTTTTTCTGACTAAGTTGGACGTGTTCCTGCATTTAGCAGCTACTCCACCCTCGGCATGTTTTGAATTATCTAGGTTTGCCCAGCACGAGGACTTCAGTTCGATGATATGCCTTGTGCAATTTGTAAAGCATTAACTCTTTTTGTTCCCATATGCTTACGGGTGGAATCAACCTGGCGGCGAGCAAATAGAACAGCACTGCGCCCCCAATTACTCCGAGCACGATCAATACATCCGGGACACCGGGCATATTAGCCGCGGGTATCGAATCAAAAGGTATCTCGTGCTTGTCCACCCTGTAATCACCAACGCCCGGGTAAGACCAGGCCGCCACGTATAGACGAAGCCTGTCGAAGAAGGTCCCGGCGAGAACGGCGACCGACATAATAGTAGGACCCCAGAAGCTCTTTCGAACGCGGTTCCACATCATCACCAGAAGCGGTGTCACAAAGCTTAGTATGAAACCCGCCATGAACGCAGGCTGATAAGACCCAACCATGAGATATTTAAGAACGGCCTGCTCACTAGGCTTCTTTCCGTACCAGAAGACATTAAAGCTAGAGAACCAGAACCAGAACCACAACAAGGACAAAGCAAAGAGCAGCTTGCTCATCGCCCAGAACTGGTCCAATGTAAAGTAGTCCTCGTACCCTCCGAATTTTCGAAGGAAGAACATGGTCAAAATTACAGTTGCGACGCCTGCCTGCAATGAGTTAGCAGCGTGAGTCAGCGGATAAAGCGAGTCTATCCAGCCTGGCACCAGCGTCATCAGAAAGTCCGTGCTCACCAAGTAGTGCACAAACACCAGCATCATGAAATATAACGCGCCAACAATGCCCATGCGATGGTGAAGCATATTCCATTGTTCCGTGGTCCCAATCCATCGTCCGGAAAGACGAGCGGACCATTTCTGCTTCCACCCGGTACTATGCTCACGCATCAGGGCAAGATCCGGCATTGCTGATAGCCAAAGCAGCATAATGCCAAGCGCTGCTAACGACAGTAGAGCTGCCGTAGTCCATATATGCGGGGAATACACCGGCACCTTGCTAAAGAACGGGTCGTCGGAGTTATAAAACCAAAGGCTACGGCGTCCGTCGGTTAGCGGCGGCAATATCCACAGCATGGGAATAAACAGCAAAAGACTGAAAATACCAGCAGCCGACCAGAGTTCAGCTACACGGGAGACTGGCCTACGCCAATGTGCGTTTGCCAACCTGGGCGCAATCGCGACCATCGGCGCGGCTGACGCGGTTGTGAGAATGAAGCTAAACATCATGGCGTAGTAGGCCCACACCATCCTGTCACTCACGCCGTCATTTACCCTCATCACAAAGCCGATGACGCCAAGCACTAGCAGAAACCCAGCAGCAGCTACACCGCTCAACCACTTGTCGCTGATCTTGTCATGTTTGGTTACGAGGTCGTTCACCACCTCCCTTTGGGAAGTGAACGGCACATACATACCTTCTGCATGATGCTCTTCGTTATGACCGCTGGCGTTGTGACTAGCCATGAACCTCATGTTCCTCGGCCGTCTTGTCGACCTTCTTTAGGTATACAACATTAGGATGTGTGCCCAAATGCTCAAGCATATGGTAGCCTCTGCCGCCAGGACGCGATCCGGCAGGCTGCTTGAGCTCCTCTTTGGACTGTTTTGAAATCGCGCTATCTGAGTCATCAAGGTTACCGAACGTTAGCGCATGGGTCGGGCAAGCGTTCACGCAAGCCGGACTCATACCCCTATCGCCGTCTTCGACCTCTTGGCCATCCTTGGCGGCCTCTCGAGTCGAGCGACGAATTCGCTGAATACAGAAGGTGCACTTTTCCATGATGCCCCTGCTTCGCACGGTGACATCCGGGTTTAGCTGATTTTTAAGGCTCTCAGGCCACTCAGGCTCCCAGAAATTGAAGAACCTTGCCTGATATGGGCAGTTGTTGGCGCAGAACCTGGTGCCAATGCAGCGGTTGTAGACCTGAACATTCAGGCCTTCGCTGTTGTGATACGTCGCGTATACAGGGCATACGGGCTCACATGGAGCGTCATCGCACTGTTGACAGAACACAGGAACAAAGCGAGCCCTAACATTGGGGAACTCCCCTTCCCAGTAGCGTTCTATTCGAATCCATTCGATAGCACGTCGCTGGTTGAAGTGGCCTTCCTCGTTAATGGGGATATTGTTTTCGGACTGGCATGCAACAACGCACGCCTGACAGCCGATACACTTGTCGATATCGACGATCATTCCCCATTTATTCTCTGCCATACCCAGTTCCTCCGGTAACCCTTCTTCACGCCCGGGCCCCTACGGTCTACTTGTCACCCGCTTTAGCTGTCCAGCGGAGTTATCTCGATAATAAGTCGCTCATCGTCCCGTGGTGGCTCTGTAACGGTGTTCTCGAGCTTGGGAACCCGTT
This sequence comes from SAR202 cluster bacterium Casp-Chloro-G4, assembly GCA_002816705.1. Lineage (GTDB taxonomy): Bacteria > Chloroflexota > Dehalococcoidia > Lucifugimonadales > JADFKI01 > Casp-Chloro-G4. Next base: position 10,826 of record MUCK01000003.1, on the reverse strand, counting down.
TCCACTCACCGGTTTTAACGATGTCCACCTTTGTCGCAGCCCAAGCGAGCGCGCCAGTTGTTGAATCCGAACTAGCGTCCAATATGGAGTAAACGTTCGAGCCACGATCCTTCGCGTACCTGCCGCCTGCGATATGACCTTGCCCAACCGGCACAGCCACAACGTTCGGCGAAACTCCGGGATGCGGGTAAGCCAGCGCTTCGATACTCCCGGCGTCCGACGTTATTCTGACGACGTCGCCCTCGCTAATGCCGAGTTCCTCGGCAGTGTGCATGTTAATCTCAACCCACGTTTGCCAGGTGGCAGACGTAATAGGGTCAGGCGTAGCCTGCATCCAAGGCAGCGCCGCGCCTCTGCCATCGCCAATCCCCGTTGTGGCAAAAGGCATCAGGTAAAAATCTCTGTTACTGAAACTGGCCTGCGGGACTTCCACTAGGGGTGAAGCAGCAAACACATGAGTTTCCTTTTTCGAATCGTCCCACCAACCGCCCCGCTGTAGCAACCCGTTCCAGAAACCCTCGAACGTAACGGCCTTGACGGAGCCTCTGTTCTCCTCGAACAACTGACGAGCACCGTCTTTCAGTACGTCCTGGAATGTATCACCAGGCAATTCCAGGTCCATTTCCAGACCCAGGGCAACTGCCATCAGTGTATCCCCAAAATTCCTGGTTCCCAGGTGCTCGCCTCTGTGCTCAAAGAAAGGCCTGACGACCGGCTGCTGAAACCCTACAGTCTGGTAGCCGGGACCAGCATCCGGAATGTCGCTGCCCCAATCTTCCAGAGAGTTGTGTTGAGGAAGCACGAGGTCAGACATCGCCGTTGTGTCGTCTATGAATCCCGAGAAGCTGACAATCAGCGGCACATTGAATGAAGCACCTTTAAAACCGGTTGCTTGCGGCAGGCCGTGGAACAGGTCCGCATCACGGACCATGAGTACCTGCACCCCACCGTTGCGCATCTCTTCTGCAAGCCGGTGCCAGTCAGCGAAGGAGTCCACGCCGGCAGTTACCGGCACGTCCTTAAACGGAGACGTCGGATTTAATATCACCCCGCCCGGCTTATTCACGCTGCCCACAAGTTGGTTCAGCGAGTAAATGGCAACCAGGTTGGCGAAACCGTTGGTGTGCGCGCCGGCGGAACCTCCGCCAATGGCCACCGACGGACCGTGGCTGGCGAACTGAACCGCCACCTCGTGAATCCTCTCAGCGGATACGCCAGTCGCACCAGCGACATTGTCTGGAGCAAATGCTCCCAGATTAAATCTTCCGTTGTTGGTTAGCGCCTGCGCGGCGGCAGCGTCACCCAGACCCTCGTCAATGATGACCTGAGCGATACTTAAAGCCAGCAGACCCTCAGTACCAGGATTAACAAAAACCCACTTGTCGGCGTTGGCCGCCGTCATAGAAAAGCGCGAATCGACGTGAATGAAATCGCCACGCTCGCGGTCGCCCTGCCGAAACTCGCCGTATCCCCTGGCGTGCCGAACCGGCGAACCCCAGGTGTTTAGGAAATCGGCCCCGAAGGACAGGACTACATTGGAATTTTCAATATCGAAGTCAGGCATCGTATCCTGACCAAACACATGCTTGATGGCGCGACGTACGGTGGTGCGTTCCATAGGCTCGTAACCCATGTGTCGTCCGCCGTATTTGGATACGAACCGCTCAACGACTCCACCAAGGTGGCCACCCACCGGGTCTGTTGCCATAACAACCGACGACTGATTACCGTCGTTTTGAATATTCTGGAGTTGCTCGGTCAGACGCCCCAGGGCATCCTCCCAGCTAATCTCTCGGAACTGCCCAGACCCGCGCTCGCCAACCCGAACCATGGGCCCGCGAATCCTGTCCGGGTGGTAGAGAGCTTGAAGGCCAGCCTCGCATCGGGCGCTATGGCTACCCTGATTAATCGGGTAGTCGATGTTGCCTTCGACCTTCTTGGCGCGGCCTTCCATAACTCTAACAACGATACCCTCGCTGGTTGAGCACTGGCGGCACAAAGTGGCGTACCAGTTGTCCAGGCCGGTGACCAGGTCCTCAGGCATCTCGACAGGCGCTTGCACGAGCAATTCGTCAGCCGGCACGCCGCATGCCTGAAACACTACCGCACCTGCGGCAGAGCCACCAACATAGGTCATAAACTGTCTTCGAGTTATCGCCATTCTCTAAATAAAGCCTCTAGAAATGACCCTAATCCTAATAATGACAGGTAGTACAGTCAGTCGGGGCACCGTTATCTCGGTGACAGTCCACGCAATCGCCCATCTTCAGGGGACGTACCTGTTCGACCGTAGCCATACTGCCCACATCGCCATGACAGACGGAGCAAACCTGCGCCTCGGCAATCTCCATGGTCTGACCCACTGATACGCTGGGGTCAATTCTCAGCGCCTCGCCCAACCTGATTTCCCCAGCCTGCTCGTTGGGATCGGTCCATTCCTCAACAACGGTTTTCACGCCTGAGAATCTTCTGATATGAGCTTCGTGAACGAAATGTACATGGTCTGGGACTCGATGCACACGCACCCAATCGATGGGTCGATCATCCGCGACCTGCTCCCGCATATTTTCAATCTGCTCCAGACCATCGCCTACAACCTGATGACAGGTCAGACATAGTCCAGCAGAGGGTATGGTGGCGGCGGCGCCCTCCGTTACATTCCTGTGACAGAAGGTGCAGTCCAACCCCAAATCCTGAACGTGAGTTGGATGTGGGAATGCAATTGGTTGCGTGGGGCCCTGGTCGTGAGCAAATATGACTGGCATTCCTAGCCATGCAGACACAATCCAGGTGAGCCCTAATGCAATAGCAACGAAGCTACCCAGGCCCACGACACCAAGAGTGCCGAATATAGCCAGTTGTTTACTTGTAGGCTTCTTGACTTGAAAGTCGCCAGGTATCAAAGTCGGTGTTCCCTAAATATAGTAATCGGCCCAAAAGTTACGGAGAATTCCCGCGAGATCAATCACCCGGTAGAGAAAGAACATTGCCAGCCCGAAGCAAATGATCGCGAAGGAATAGAAGGCAATCCTGGCCTTTTGCCAGTAGTTGGGAAGGTGTCCGGACATAACGAATGAAGGTAGAAAGTTATGCCCTACAATCATGTTCGCAGCCATCAAGACTACGAAAAGAACCACCATCCAAAGCGAAACCAGTAGTTTGCCTAGTTCGCTCCACTCAAAGGGGCCAAGCGCAGCAGGGTCCATTTATTGCCTTGCCTCAGAATTTACGTTTGCTGTTGTGTTCAACAATTGGCTTTATCAGCCTGGTGAAAATTATCACAGTGGTTAAGCCGGTGTCAAGGGTTTACTAGGCAAATACGCGGCCGCCGGTCCCTAACATTAACTATTCCAAAGCGCCAATAAAAGGATTCCTTTTTGACACAATGTCCACGATTTTTGCGGCGAGTTTTCCACGGTAGACGCGGACGAAACATGGCAGATCAGTCACGGAAACCTTCCACAGTGTGAGCCTTAAGAAAGTCTTCGTCCAGGTTCATACCAAGGCCTGGCCTATCAGACACGTACAGATCGCCGCTACGGATATCCAAAGGGACATCCATAAACTTGTCGTAACCACTCAGGTCGTATCGAATTGTCTCCAGTTTGTAGAAGTTCGGCACGGTCATCATCACCTGCGCTCCGGCCATGATATTGATTGGCCCGCTGGCGTCGTGCGGAGACACAGGTATGTAATAAGCCTCGGCCATGGTCGATATCTTCTTCAGCTCGCTGATGCCGCCGGTCCAGGTAACGTCCGGCATGATGTAGTCGGCCAGGTTGTTCTCGAAAATAGGCACGAACTCGAACCGTGTATGCAGTCGCTCGCCCACGCTAATTCTGCAGGAAATTTTTTCACGCACCTGCTTCAGGGCCGAGTAGCTCTCCACCGGAACAGGCTCCTCGAACCAGTGGATGTTAAAAGGCTCCAGCGCGTTGGCCAGCTGAATAGCAGTAGGCACGTTGTACCGACCATGAGCGTCGATAAGCACCTCTATTTGCGGGCCAACGGCCTCACGTACGGCAGCGGTAATGTCCACAGCCTCAGCCAGCCCTTGCGGACTGAGTTCGCCATCCATGAAGCTGATGTTGCCGTCCTTCAGACCGCCGTGCAGCGAGTGCATCATGGGGTCCATCTTGAGGCCGCGGTGGCCTGAGGCTACGATCTCTTTCGCGTCTGCCACCGCTTCCTCAGGCGTGTTGGGCTCAGGCGGATGGGTGTACAGCGCGATGCGGTCTCGAACGGGACCGCCCAGCAACGCGTATATGGGTTTGCCGAGGCTCTTGCCCAGGATGTCCCACAACGCAATGTCGATTCCGCTTATGGCCGCTGTCGTTGCGCCACGAGTGCCGGTGTAGGTGAACAGCCGGAAGGTCCGCTGCCATATGTACTCGATGGCCCTGGGGTCCTGTCCCACCAGGAACTGCTTCAGCTCCTGTATGTACCGACCCACCGCTCGGTTGCCCACAAAGCCAGGATAGTTGGTGACCTCTCCCCAGCCGGATATACCCTCGTCGGTCTCCACTTTAACGAAGATGAACTGTCGCCTGGTGGGTAGCCTTGGCCGGTCACCGCCAGGCCTGTCGTCCCAATCGGTCTCGATAACATACGTCTTGACGTCGGTTATTTTCATGTTTTTCCTATCCTCAAAGCCTGTTTCATTGTTGGCGTTCCCGGTTGCCTGCATCGTTCATCTTTTCTTGGAGCATAATGCATGCTCGGGCCAGTCGTTCGACAAGTCCCCACTCTGTCGAGGATGCTCGATTGAATCGGCACTCACCACAGCCTTAAATTCTAAGAAGTGTTCGCCTTGAATTCATCCAAAGGCAGCACACTCAAAATCTTGCCAGCGCAGGGGAAGTGCGCTACGTAATATTCCAGCGCGGATGCGCCGCCGCCTCTTTCTGCATGCGCTCCGGAAGCCAACCCCTTACAGCAGGGTCCACGTAAAAGGTCGGATGAAGCAGTTCGTCATCGTTCTCTATCATTCCCTCATCCCTTGCCCTGCGCGAAAGCGTTGTGTACGGCAGCAAGCGGTTACCTATTCTCAAAGTAACGAAAGCCGGCTGGGTCTCCCGAAGGAAGTCCAGCTTCTCGTTTACCGTATCCTCTGTCTCGCCCGGCAACCCAAACGCAATGTTCATCGTGTGCGGCAGGTCTACCGACTTGCATGTGGCAGACGTATCCCGAAGCTGATTTAGACGTGACGTGAGGTCCTCTGCGGTAGCGCTGCCCTCATTGAGCAGCGCCAAGGAGCACCCGGCCCTCTTCATCAAATCAGCCGTTTCGCCATCGAAGTCCACAGGATGAATACCTGAGTTCCACCGGATTCCTATACTCGCGTCTATGATGGCCTGACACAACTCTTTTGCGTGATCCATTGGCACATTGAAACCGGATGATATGAAGAAGAATTTGCGTATACCGAATTCGGCCTGAATATCCTTCACTTCACTCACAACCTCGGCTACGTCCTTGATGCGCCACTGGTCGCTGTCGGACTGGGACGATTTCCCTTCGGTGGGGTAATAGGCCTGGGCAAGCTTGGTTATCACCCCTACGCCGAACCCGGAACCGTCATATTTCTTCATGTCCAAAAGATCAAGCCGGGGCTTACTTTGATAGTTGGATGAAAAACTACCTTCACTAATTACCGTTTTACCGCCTTCTCGATGGACCAGTCCAGGAATGGCCTTGTAGTCCGAACCCGTGTCCAACTTGTCAAGCAACTGCGAGAACGCCTGCCCGGCGTCGCCTACAACTCCAAAGTCGGCTCCCACATATTCCAGGCACGGGGCGGGCAGAATGCTGAATGCCGGGCCACCGCAAACCGTGGTGGCACTACCAGCCGAACTTATGCGATCGATTGTCTCCTTCACCGCCGGTAAGTTGGACACCGGGTTGAAGTAGCTCTGGTTGTCCAGGTTGCGTAGGGACAGGCCCACAACTTCGGGCTGGAACTCTCTAACCGTCGCCTCTACATCGGCGGCCCCATCCTCAGAAAACATAAGGTCCAGCACCCGCATCTCGTGGCGCGATTCGTCCACACTCGCAGCCAGATATGCCAGACCAATGGGTACAGGGCGCACGACCATCCTGTCCATAAACCTATTCGTCTGATTGGTGGCAACTAACAAAACTCGCATTGAGACTCCTCTCGAATCGCCGCTAATCACGACGGAGGATATCATAATTTTGTTGAGGATTCACCGTGCCGCTCACGCCTTGATAGACGGTTACAAGCGACATGTTGTACGAGGCTTTACCATGCAATACAATAGCGCCGATTCGTCCTGCGGATAAACGGAATTATGAGAGGATCATACCATGAGAGTAAACAACGTTATTACGAAAATGCAGGCTGGCGAAAGGGCGCTCGGATGCAACTTTTCGTTCCCGTCAACAACGCTGATTGAATTGGCCTCCATGGCCGGATTCGATTTCGTCACGTTCGACAGCGAGCATGGCCCTTTCACGGTGGATATTCTGGACGACCTCTGTCGGCTCTCCTCTGCTCTGGGTTTGACGCCTATGGCAAGGGTGCCCAACATAGAGGACTCAACTATCCTTCGATTCCTGGACCGGGGTATTATGGGCATTACAGGGCCGCACATCATAAACGGCGACCGAGCGAGGCAACTGGCAGGCGCCTGCCGATACGTGCCCAGGGGCAAGCGCAGCTTCGGATCGGGTCGTGGCGCGTATTACGGCGATTTTGAGTCAGGCCCAGCTTACATGGAGCATACCAACAACAACATCCTCGTCATTGCCCAGTTGGAGGATGCGGAAGTCCTCAACAATATCGACGACATCTTGTCTGTGCAAGGCATCGACCTCTTTACGTCAGGGGCTCAGGACATCGCCCAGTCGATGGGATTGCAGGGGCAACCCAATCATCCCGACGTGCAAGCTTTTGAGGCCAAAGTAAAAGACCTCGTCCACGCTGCGGGCCGAAAGATGGCCGAAGACGTTATGGCGTCAGTCCGCGCCGCGAACCTGTTCCTGGACGGGTGCAAAGGCTACCTGGCCCAAAACCGACCCTGATCTCTAAGGCCAGTCTAAGTCGTCGCATTAGAGCAACTGACGTAACAGTTTGTGATATAAGTCTGAGATTTGCCCCCATCCTAACCTTCCCCCGCGGCGGAGGAACGGACACAAATCCTCGCCCTGAGGGAGAGGATTGAGGTGAGGGGGAAACGCTGCGCCAACAACAAAGTATCGGAAACGTCGAAAGGACGAAAAATGCGAAGCCAGGTCCGTCTAAATATTCAATCTCCAAAACCTTTTGCCGATGGGATGGCCTTTGGCGACGTTGGGCCTTACGAGGCCATTGAGGGCAGCGTAGACTTCGCAATCGATCCAAACGACCTGGCCAACGCCGGCATCGTCGACCTGAAGCAGGCGCCTCGAAACGCGGAAGGCCTGGTGGAGTATTCGACTGAGTTTTACATTCTTCGGCCCGTCGACCTGGAACGTGGTAACGGCCGACTAATCTACGACGTGAACAATCGCGGCAACAAGCGCATCCTGCAGTTCTTCAACGACGGAGTTCACAGCAACACGCCCATCACCGCAGAGAACGCGGGCAATGGATTTCTCATGAGGCGAGGCTACTCCATAGTGTGGTCGGGCTGGCAGGGAGATGTCCTTCCGATTGACAGCCAACTCTCCATGCGGCTACCCGTGGCCACGAATAACGGCGTCTCCATCACAGGCGATGTACGCACCGAGTTCATCATAGAAACTCAAGGCGTCCAGTGCAGGCCATTGTCGGCAGCCGATTACGCGGACAGCTATCAGGCTGCCAACACGGACACTACCCTGGCAACCTTCACGATGCGGGAGTACCCGTACGACGAGAAGATCGTCATACCGTCGGACCAGTGGAGCTTCTCTCAGCTGGGCACAGACGGTAAGCTCACGGAATCCGCCAAGCATGTGTACCTGGCGAACGGCTTCCGACCCGGCTGGATTTACGACCTCATCTACACTGCCAAAGACCCCAAAGTCATGGGGCTGGGACTATCGGGCCTCCGAGACCTCACCTCTTTCCTGATGCACGACGGGCAGGACGAAAACGGCGTGCCCAATCCATTGAGGCAAGGGGAGACGGGAATGGATAAGGCCTACGCCTGGGGCCGTTCCCAAAGTGGCCGGTTCTTGCGGGAGTTCGTGTACAGGGGCTTCAATCAGGCTTGCGATGGCAGCAGGGTTTTCGACGCCATGTCGCCGCACGTAGCTGGGGGTGGACGCATCGTGCTGAATTACCGCTTCGCTCAACCGGACCGATTCCCACGACAGCATTTCCATCACACCTACCCGTGCGACCAGTTCCCCTTCTCATACGCGGAGTCTACGGACGCTCTCACCGGCGAGACCGACGCCATTCTCAAGAGGCCAGAGACCGACCCGCTGATTATTCACACGCAGACCTCGGCGGAGTACTGGGAGCGACGAGCCTCGCTGTCCCACACTGATTCGCTGGGCAACGACCTGCCGCAGCCCGAAAACGTACGCATATTTTGCTTTGCTGGCTCGCAGCACAGCGCCGACCCGCTTGCCAAGGGACCGTCCCAGGGCAATCACCAGTACCCGTCCAATCCGCTGAACACGTCTCCCCTGCTCCGGGCGCTTCTGGACGCTCTCGACGCCTGGGCGACAGACGGCACGACTCCACCAGATAGCCGTGTTCCGAGTCGGTCCAACGAAACGGCCGTCCCAGCAGATGTGGCCAAAGCTAATTTCCCGAACGTTCCGGGGGTAACCCATCCAGTAAACGCCAACCGTCTGTTCGCACAAGACCACGGGCCGGACTTCAACAAGGGCATCATTGCTGAGCCGCCAAGGGAGGACGTTAGCAAGGAGTACCAGATTCTAGTGCCTCAGGTGGACGCCGACGGCAACGAGCTTCCGGGCATACGCACACCGCAAATCCAGGTGCCTTTGGCCACGTACACCGGCTGGAATTATCGTCCTGTGGGCTCCGCAGAGAAAAGCCTGGCCGGACTCGTCGGCAGCTACCTCCCATTCGCTCGCACCAAGGCGGAACGCGACGAGACAGGAGACCACCGGCCCTCGTTAGAAGAGCGTTACGGCTCTAAGGAAACCTACGTGAAGGCCATCGAAAAGGCAGCGCAGAGCCTAGTCCAGCAGCGGCTCCTCCTCCAAGAGGACGCCGAAAGGTACGTGGCGTTGGCCAGGGCGCAAACCGTATTTGATTAATTATTAAGGCAGCCGAATATTCGGAGGAATAACATGAGACTAGAGGGCAAAGTTGCGTTCATTAGTGGCGGGGCCAGGGGCATGGGAGCGGCTGAGGCTAAGCTATTCGCGAAGGAGGGTGCCAGCGTTGTCGTAGGCGACCTGCTGGACGAAGAAGGCAAGAAGCTGGAAGCGGAAATCAACGAGACTGGCGGACAATGCCTGTTTCTTCACCTGGACGTCACTAGCGAAGCCAACTGGAACGAGGCCGTGGCAGCCACAGTCCGACAGTTCGGCAAGCTGGACATCATGGTGAACAACGCCGGAATAGGCGGGACCGGCAGCAAGGTCGAGGACACCACTGTCGAGGAGTGGGACGAGACCATGAACATTAACGCCAAAGGTGTGTTCTTCGGCACCAAAGTTGCCATAGCCGAGATGCAGAAGACCGGAGGCGGGTCCATTATCAACATATCTTCACAGCTAGGCCTGGTTGGCACCGACATCAGCAGTCCGCAGTATCAGGCATCCAAGGGCGCGGTGAGGATATTCACCAAGGCGGCAGCAATCCAGTACGCCGCAGACGGTATCCGAGTCAACTCAGTTCACCCCGGACCCATCGTCACCGCTATGACGGAGCAACGCCGGTCTGAGCCGGAAAACTTCGCGCTGATGACCTCACGCATCCCCATGGGTCGGTTCGGACGACCGGAAGAGGTCGCCAACGGAGCCCTGTACCTGGCGTCCGACGAGTCCTCATACGTCACCGGGAGCGAACTGGTCATCGACGGCGGGTGGACAGCGCAGTAGGACGCGGAGCTTTCAGCCGGCAGCGATCGGCAACAAGGCTTATGCATAGATATGAGAGATTTCAAAACCTTAAAGGTATGGGAACGGAGCCATCAATTGACTCTGCCCGTCTATCAGGCAAGTGGCGGCTTTCCTAGGGAGGAAATTTATGGTTTGACCAGCCAGATGCGAAGAGCCTCAGCATCGATTGCGGCAAACATCGCAGAAGGTTGCGGCAGAGGCAGTGAAGCCGATTTCGCCAGGTTTTTGCAGATGGCAGCGGGTTCAGCCAGCGAGTTGGAATATCACGCGATCCTAGTGCGTGACCTCAAATTCCTCGACGGCCCAATATATGAAAACATCAACCAAGAGGTTACTCAAATTAAACGAACGCTTACCGCATTCATAAAAACGCTGAAAGCTGATGGCTAACGGCTAATAGCTAATTTCTAATCCGGAGGATTGAATGAAAATAACCGACATCAAAACTTATTTGGCACACCCTGGCAGAGGCAAGAACCTCTGCTTTGTGAAAATCGAAACGGATGAGGGCATCCACGGCTGGGGCGAGTGCTACACGCAGGCCGACCGCGATATACAGATCACAGCGCACGTCGACCAGCTAAAGCGCTACCTCATCGGGCGCGACCCCACGAACATCAAGCACTTTACACAGATGGTGTACGACGACTTCGCAGGCAGACGCGGGTCGATGGACTTGTATTGCGCCGTCAGCGGGCTGGACCACGCCATGCACGACGTTACCGGCAAGATGCTGGGAGTCCCGGTGCACAAGCTCATTGGCGGGGCCTGCCGAGACAAGATTCGTGTCTACG
>MUCK01000002.1 GCA_002816705.1 SAR202 cluster bacterium Casp-Chloro-G4 | reverse complement strand
CGAGCCTCTGGACCTGAATGCCATCGTGGCCAGGGTTGCCAGGGATTCCAACGGCGCAGTGGTCACATTCTTGGGGACTACCCGAGACCACACGGCGAACCGTAAGGTGCTGTTCCTGGAGTACGAGGCATACAGGCCTATGGCCGATAAGCAGTTAGCTACAGTAGCGGACGAGATTCGCGAACGGTGGCAGGTGGAGGACGTGGCCATATCCCACAGGCTCGGACGCCTGGAGATCGGCGAGGCCAGCCTGGCTGTGGCTGTCGCTTCACCCCATCGCCAGGTAGCTTTCGAGGCCTGCCAGTACAGTATCGAACGCATTAAACAGATCGTCCCCATCTGGAAGAAGGAGTTCTTCGAAGGGGGAGAGGTTTGGGTAGGGAGCCAGGAAGATCAGCTAGCCAAAGAGGCCGCGTCATCTGTCCGAAATTCTGCCACGTAACTTAATAAGCGGCATATTCGGTATTGACTGGGCAATTTACTGAAATGTCGTATTTCAGGCACCTACTTCGTTGGCAACTGTAAACAAGAAAAAACGTCTCTTACTGAAAAACTCATATTGCTGCGGATTTCGTGCTGATATCGAACACCCTTATTCCAATAGTTCCGAATATCACAATCTTCTGCATTGCCAACCGAGTGCATCGTTGTTATATTAGAATCACATACGGAGGGATCGCATAGAGGTCTAGTGCGGGCGCCTGCTAAGCGCTTAGGGGGTGTAAGCTCTCTCATGGGTTCGAATCCCATTCCCTCCGCCACATAGAGTGGCAATATTTATTTTTTATGAAAAGATTGAGAAAAAAATCACAAATGAATAGTTATTACGTCTGGACCATCGGATGCCAAATGAACGTCGCAGACTCGGAACGCCTAGAGAGTGCGCTTGGTCAGATGGGCCTGTCACCTAAGTCTTCCCCTCAAGAGGCCGACGTCATCGTCCTTAACAGTTGCGTTGTGCGTCAGAGCGCCGAGGACAAAGTTATCGGCATGGTCACCCACCTCAAGCCTCTAAAACAGGAAAACCCCGATAAAGTGGTGGCTCTAATGGGCTGCATGGTCGGTCCCAAAACCGATGCCCTGGAGCAGCGCTACCCTTACGTAGATGTATTCCTTCGCCCCCAGCAGTACCAGCCGCTCTTGGACCTTGTTGGCGAGCGCATGGGCATCGACCCAGAGGGCTGTATCGGCCCGCTGGTGGCAACCCCGGATGTGGCCACGTACATACCCATAATCCATGGTTGCGACAAGTTTTGCACCTTCTGCATTATCCCCTATCGCCGAGGCCGAGAGGTCAGCCGGCCCATTGAGGATATCGTGCGCGAAGCGGAGCTATTGGCCAATCGCGGGGTCAAAGAGGTCACGCTGCTAGGCCAGAACGTTGACTCCTACGGCCACGACCTGCCCGGGGCACCCGACCTTGGGGACCTCCTGGCTGGTGTTAATGCCGTCGATAAGCTACAGCGAGTCAGGTTCCTGACTTCCCACCCAAACGACATGAGTGAGCACATCATCGATTCCGTCGCAGCACTAGACAAGGTCTGTGAGCATATAAACCTGCCATTTCAGGCTGGTGACGACATTGTTTTGGATATCATGAGGCGTGGGTACACCAACGACGATTACAGGCGCAAGATCGAGCAGATTCGAAAGGGCATTCCCAACGTTTCACTAGCCACCGACGTGATCGTCGGGTTCTGCGGCGAGACAGACGCCCAATTCCAGGAGACCCTGAAGCTGCTCCAGGATATTAGGTTCGACAAGGTCCATGCGGCCGCATACTCCACTCGCGAGGGGACCATTGCCGCTCGCAACATGGTGGACGACGTGCCCCATGATGAGAAACAGGCGCGTCTGAAGGCCCTGGAGGCGCTCCAGGAGCAGATTGCCACCGGAATAAACGCCAAGCTGCTAGGCCAAGAGATGGATGTGCTTATAGAGGGCCGAAAGCGTGGCAGGTGGTTCGGGCGGAACCGTAACGACAAGCTGGTTTTCATAGAAAATGTGGACGTAGATACCGAAATGTCTGGAAAAATGGTGCAAGTGTCCATTAATAAGACAAGTCCCTGGTCATTACAGGGCAGCATTGCCGCGGCGGTCCTTGCCGTAGGCGATTAAGACGACAAATAACGGCTTGAAGGTCCTAAATGGTCAGGACCGGCCGATATTAATAAGGAGTACGGCCATTATGGTAGCTAACCTGAGGCCCCCAACAATACCTATAACGGAAATCGAGCAGTCCGCCTTCTGTCAGACCGACGAAGACCTCTCAGCCCGATCACTGGAAGAGGAGTTCGGCGCTGGGGTTCGGTGGCAAAAACTTCCGTTAAGTTACATGCGCATGAAGCCCGAAGAGTTGGACCAGCGCATCGCTGACGCAAGGGCCAAGCTTGGCGACCGTGCCGTCATTCTTGGGCACCACTACCAACGCGACGAGATAATCAAGTACGCCGACTTCCGAGGCGACTCCTTTAAGCTGTCCCAGTTGGCCGCCTCCCAAGAAAACGCCGAGTTCATCATCTTCTGTGGCGTGCATTTCATGGCTGAGACCGCAGACATCCTCAGCTCGCCAGAACAGAAAGTCATTTTGCCGAATCTGACCGCTGGATGCTCAATGGCAGACATGGCTAGAATAGACGACGTACTGGACTGCTGGGACGACCTCGAGGGTGTCCTGGGCGCAGACAACGGCGTTATTCCCATCACTTACATGAACTCCACCGCCGCCATCAAAGCCCTTTGCGGGCGCAACGGCGGGATTGTATGCACCTCATCCAACGCCACCGCTACATTCGAGTGGGCGCTGGCAAGAGGCAATAAGATCCTGTTCCTCCCAGACCAGCATCTGGGCCGCAACACGGCGCTCAAGTTCGGCATAGGCGTGGATGAGATGATCATCTGGAACCCGTTCAAGCCTTTAGGGGGCAACACCGAGCAGCAAATTCGTGACGCCAAGATGATTCTATGGCAGGGCCATTGCTCCGTTCACACGCGTTTCACAGTGGAACAGATAGCGCAGGCCCGGGAGAAGTTCCCTGACGTCCATGTAGTGGTACACCCAGAGTGCACCATGGAGGTGGTCCTGGCGGCCGACTCCAATGGTTCAACCGAGTACATCAGAGACATGGTGGCGAATGCGCCGGCAGGCAGCGTTATTGCCGTGGGCACTGAAGTCAGTATGGTGAACAGGCTGGCATCGGAAAATCCGGACAAGAAAATTTTCTGCCTGGACTCCGTGGTATGCCCCTGCTCCACCATGTACCGTATCCATCCAGCCTACGTGCTGTGGGTTCTCGACGGCCTTAACGAGGGCGTCGTAGTTAACCAGATTACAGTAGACGAGGAAACCGCCACACAGGCGCGGGTGGCCTTGGACCGAATGCTGGCAGTCGTATAAGAGACCTAGAATTTAGCAATTAGGTGAGCCCATCTCGGCGGCAAAGCACAGCCTATCGAGATGGGCTTTATTTGAACAAAATCCAGGCGAGCCTACTAACAGGCGCTAACGCCGACTCCGGAGGTTAACCTTGTACCAGATCACGCCGGAAACAGAGTCCCTTATCGATCGGGCGATATACGAGGACCTGAGCATTGGGGACCCGACCACAGACCTTCTAATTCCGCCGGACCTACAAGGCAAGGCGAGTTTCGTATCCAAGGTGGAGGGAGTGCTGGCGGGCATCGACGTGGGGTTGGCGGTCTTCAAGCGAATCGACCCTTCCCTGGAAACCAAAGTCCTTATGCAAGACGGGGCCTTACTTAAACCCAATGACCTCATCGCCGAGGTCTCGGGGAGCGTGGCGTCTATCCTAAAGGCGGAGCGTACTGCCCTGAACTTCGTGCGCAGGCTATCAGGCATAGCCACAACCACCGCCGCGTACGTCCGAGAGGTCCAGGGAAACCACGTAAGAATTATCGACACTCGCAAGACTACTCCTGGCCTCCGAACTCTGGAAAAATACGCCATTCGAGCTGGCGGCGGACACAACCACCGCCAAAACCTGGGTGACGGCATACTTATCAAGGACAACCACATTGAGGCTCTGGCCAAAATGGGGCTGAACCTGGGGGACGTTATACGCAAGGCCCACGATAACAAGTCACACACCATTAACGTCGAGGTAGAGGTCGAAAACCTGGCGCAGGTAGACGAGGCTCTGTCGGCTGGAGCAGAAATTCTGTTGCTGGACAATATGGGCTTGGAAGACATGACTACTGCTGTCAAGATGTGCGAGGGCAAAGCAGTCACCGAGGCCTCTGGCACCATCACCTTAGAACGCGTTAGGGCGGTCGCAGAAACCGGAGTAGACCTCATATCAGTGGGTGCGCTAACCCACTCGTCGGATGCTTTAGACATCAGCCTAGACCTGACTACTTAAAGCGTTGTCCAACCTCCGGCTGCTCATCGCCTTTCTTATACTGGTCTCGTTGCTGATTGCAACATGGGTCGTTGCCGACATACGCCTGGACCAGCCTGCCTCCACAAACCGCATAGCATACGTCGATGAAGACGGTGTCATACGAACCGTTCGCTGGGATGGTTCTGGCGCGGTAATCATCAGCCCCGATGTCGAAGGGTTCTTTACGTGGCCCACCTGGTCGCCAGATTCTGGGCGTTTGGTCTACTCTGGGGTCACTGGAAGCGGCGAGAATATCAGGATGAGCCTATTCGCTTCCGGCTCCAATGGTAGGGATGCGACAGAGATATTTGCTGGGGAGGACGGCGTAACAGGCCTTCTTGCCCAGGGTGTAATCCACTACCCGCTTTGGTCACCTGATGGTGACAAGGTGGCGTTTATCGCTGCCACGGCAGACGGCCTCACGCTGTTCATGGACGACCTTTCGGCTGACCCGAGCGCGCAGGCTTTGTTGGATAATGGACCGCTCTGGATTTCCTGGGCACCGGACTCTGAACATCTGTTGGCTCACCGGGCAGATGAACACTTCCTGATAAATTCAGATGAAGACCTGAATGTAGATCCTTTGGGATTGACTGACGTAGAAACCAGGGTGCCGGCGTGGTCGCCAGACGGCACGTCGTTTGTGACGGGGCTTAGGGCAAATAGAACCCAGTATCACATCTTGGGGTCTGGCGTTTCAGGCGGAGAGGCTGCTGCCCCTCGGCGGTTGCTCACCACTAGCCCTATTCCCGCCTACCTGTGGTCACCGGACGGAAATTATATTTCCATCGCTCACAGCTCTCGCCCCCTGGCGTACCTTGGCCTTTCCCTGGACGTTTACGCGAGCCTTTCCGTGTACTCAGATACCGATGCAGACCCCTTACTCATTGTTCGGGAGCCTATGCTGGCCCACTTCTGGTCACCTAACGGAAGGCAAATAGCCTATGCGCGTCTGTCCGAAAAGTCGGGCGTCTTACGCTGGGTGGTGTTGGACATCGCATCCGGGGAGCGTAAAGCCCTCGTGGATTTCGTGCCCTCGGTTGCACAGCTGACAATGTTCCAGTTTTTCGATCAGTACGCATACTCCCACTCGCTCTGGTCCCCCGACAGCGATGCGCTGGTTTTCGCAGGCAACCTGAATACGGATGCCGTTACGGCCTCGTTTAAGGGATTAAACAGTGGCGCAAGTCTCGGCGGAAATAGCTTGGAGCATGATGGGGAACACATCATGGTAGTCAATACGTCCGGCGACACTACGACGCGGGTAATTGCAGACGGCTTCATGGCTACCTGGTCACCGAACTAATAGTCCTCGGCAGACCTTAACTAACCCCTCCTGGGCCTTTCCTGGTCCGACGAGTCCAACATGATGGTCACCGGACCGTCGTTGCTAATCTCCACGAGCATGTGAGCCTGAAACCGACCCGTCTCCACCTTAAGGCCAGTCGCCCGAATTTTTTCGAGTACCTGAGTGAAAGCGGCGTCAGCCTGTTCCGGAGGCGCAGCCTGGGTAAAACTGGGGCGACGGCCTTTGCGCGTGTCGCCAAAGAGTGTGAACTGGCTAATCACCAGTAACTCAGAGGAGTTATCCAGGGCGGACCGATCAAAACGGCCCTCTTCGTCGGGAAATATCCTGAGGTTAACGGCTTTGGCAACTATGTAGTCAGCGTCTGGCTCGTTATCATCTCGGGACACGCCCACCAGGATAACCAGACCTGGGCCAATCCGGCCCAGAGTCTCGCCGTTAACGCTGACAGACGCCTGCGATACCCTTTGAACAAGGGCACGCAATGTTAGTCTGCCTTGCTGTCGCTAGTGCTGGTGGAGGCAGCGGGTGTTGTCTCTGCCTTGGCCGTCGTGGTCTCCGATTTTTCCGTCTTGGACTCGGACTTGCTATCCGAATCAGACGAGGAATCGTTGTTAGACTTGGCCTTAGTCGTGCTGCCGTTTTTACCGTAGTCATTTACGTAAAAACCGCTACCTTTGAAAACTACGGGAACTGCGACGAATTGCCTACTGGCTCTACCGGCGCATTCTGGACAGACAGCCACTGGCTCGGAGCTGAAGCTCTGCTTCTCTTCGAACCTGTGACTGCACGCGTCGCACTTGTAATCATAACGTGGCAAAATAAATCACTCCTGTGATGACATAATTAGCAGCCATCAATGATGACTGCTAATCTACATCCAATTTAGCATTATGTCGATTTACTGTCAACGTGAAAAGCCTACTTATACTCCAACGCCTTCGGTAGTCCACCCTGCCAGGAGTCCCTTAGTTCAGCCACGGAAGATTCCAAAAGGCCCGGTATCATCAGGATCTGGCCCCCTGTGATGCCTAGCTCCACCCAGGGAACGCCCTCTTCTACGCAAATGCGCTCTAGCTTTGGCAAGTCAGCCGCCGAAAGTGACAAGGCTATTCTGGACTGGGTCTCCCCAAAAAGCGCTGCGTCCCACCTGCCGGACACCTCGGCGTTCACCGTTAGCCCTACGTCTCCCGCAATGCAGGACTCCGCCAGCGTCACGGCAAGCCCACCGTCGGAGCAGTCGTGCGCCGAGTGGGCAACGCCCTCGGATACCAGGCGACGGCATGCCCTTTGCAACGACACTTCCAGGTCCAGGTCCAACGCTGGCTGGCCAGCTACCAGATCGTGGATTAGTTCCAGGTACTCGCTTCCCGCCAAGGACGCTGATTCGCCTTTCAGGTCAGTTGAGCCCAGCAAAACTACCTTGTCGCCCGCGCCGAGGAAGCCTGTGCTACAGTGACGGCTCACGTCTTCCAGCAGGCCCAGCGCCCCAATCACGGGCGTCGGGTATATGTCCATGCCATGGGCCTCGTTATACAAGCTCACGTTGCCGCTTATTACTGGTGCGCCCAAAGCCCTACCCGCCTCCGCGATCCCTTTCACGGCCTCTTCAAGCTGGTAGTAGATCTCCAGTTTTTCAGGATTGCCAAAGTTGAGGCAGTCGGTCAGAGCAATAGGCTCCGCTCCTGTGCACGTTACGTTTCTACATGCCTCCGCCACGGCGATCATGCCGCCAACGAAGGGGTCTAGATAGCAGATGCGCCCATTGCCGTCGGTGGCCAGGGATATGCCCTTCTTGGTGCCTTTTATTCGCATTACCGCACCGTCCCCGCCAGGCGGCACCACGGTATTGGTCTGCACCTGATGATCGTACTGACGGGATACCCATTCCTTGCTGGCGATGTTGGGAGAGGCCAGGAGTCTGTGCAGTATTTCCGACGCTGAGGCGTTCGGAAGCGGCACCGAGGCCAGGTCGTACTGCTGTAACGGTGTCAGCCAGGCCGGCTTCACGCCTTGCAATCGGTACAAAGGCGGGTCTGTCAGGAGGGTCACGGGAATCTCGCCTGCCACCTCGCCGTTGTCACGAATCCGGGCCAGGCCGTCGCCAGTCGAGGTACCTATCACCGTGGAGTCCAGATCCCACTTGTCGAAGATGGCCTTCACCTGATCTTCGTGGCCCTTCTTCACCACTATGAGCATGCGCTCCTGGGATTCCGACAGCATAACCTCGTAAGGATTCATGCCCTCTGCGCGCCTGGGAACAAGGGCCACATCAATATCCAGACCGCAGTTACCGCTGGCGGCTGCCTCTACGCTGGCGCTGGTCAGACCTGCGGCACCCAGGTCCTGAATGCCGATGAAGTGATCGGTCTTGGCCACCTCTAGACATGCCTCGATAAGTACCTTCTCCATGAATGGGTTGCCCACCTGGACCGTTGGACGCAGTTCTCGGTCATCCTCAAAGGCCCGTGACGCCAACCCGGACGCGCCATGTATGCCGTCCCTACCAGTTCCGGAACCCACTAGCATTATCAGATGCCCGGGCTCCCCGGTCGTTGCGCTAACAAGCTCGCCCTTCTTGAGGATGCCGACGCACATGGCATTCACCAGCGGGTTGCCTGAGTACGTGGGCGAGAACACAACTTCCCCGCCTACGTTGGGAACACCAATGCAGTTGCCGTATCCTGAAATCCCGGCGACCACTCCCTCAAAGAGGTATCGATTTCGGGCATCGGTCAGAGGGCCAAAACGCAGCGAGTTCAATAACGCTATAGGCCTGGCTCCCATGGCGAAAATGTCGCGCACTATACCGCCAACGCCTGTGGCAGCTCCCTCATAGGGCTCGATGGCCGATGGGTGGTTGTGAGACTCGATCTTCATCACAATGGCGAGATCGTCCCCTATGTCAACAACACCAGCGTTTTCGGCCCCCGGCTCCACCATCATGCGTGGGCTGTCGCTGGGCAGCAGACGTAGCAGAGGCTTGGAGTGCTTATAACCGCAATGCTCACTCCACATGGAACCGAACAGGCCTACCTCAAGCTCGTTAGGCTCGCGGCCCAGCCTCTCCACAATGGCCTCATACTCGGCATCGGAAATGGCCAGTTGGTCCAGAGTTTCCTTTGTAACACTCATATGGATGCGCTCATCGTTCAGTCCCAATCAGATCGAATCCAGCTTAATTTCCGCCCAATGTAATTAACAATACGCCGAAGGTAACCAGCAATGCCCCCGCCAAAGTCTTCTTGGAAACCCTTTCAGTCTTCCTGAGAAAGACCAACGTGATAAGCACTGAAAGCACAGGATGTATGCTGGCTATGGGCGCCACCATGATGGCAGGCGCTTGGCTAAGCGCCAGGAACCAGAAGGTCACACCCCATGTGGCGGCCCCTCCGGCCAGGGACACAAAAATCCAACCCTTGAGAGCCGGCCGAACCACCAGGTCTTTGCGAATATTCTGCTGAAAGATAGCTGCCAGAATAAATGTGCCGATTATCATCGAAAAGGACGTAGCCACCAGTGGCGGGGCGATGTCGCTAACGACCTTTTTGCCGATTACCGCCAAAGTGCCATAGCATGCGGCAGCGGCCAACGCCGACCCGTAACCCAGGACCTTTTGCCTTGTGGCCGTGTTTGTGAGGGTCACTTCTGGCTTACGATGAGGGCAATGCCGCTTATGATTGCCACGGTCCCGACGAATATGGGCAAAGTCATGACCTCACCGCCGACGGTTACGGCCACCACGGCCGCGAACAGAGGCGATGCGCCAACCACGGGGGCCGACCTGGCCACTCCCAGTTTGCTTACGCTGTTGTAATTAAGCAGCCGACCCATGGGGTAGTTCAGTATTCCTACCAGCAGGAACCAGGCGAACGCTATAGCTGCCAGTCCAACGATGTCGTCGAAATGGAAGACTAAAGCCAGCGTTGTGGTGATTACAATACCGACCAACAGGGACACCAGCGTACCGGTGACCGGGCTGATGTACTGCAGGCCAACCCGAGCTAATACGGCGCTCCCTCCGAACCCCAGGGCCGCCGCCAAACTCAGTAAAACACCCAGCATTAAGCCGTCGTCTCCTGAACCTTTTGCATCCTATCGCCGGACGCCCACCTGGCCATGGACTCGAATATTGCCGTGCCATCAACTCCACCCAGTATCTCGTCGCAGCACCTTTCGGGATGCGGCATCATGCCAAGCACGTTGCCCTGGGCGTTGGTAATGCCTGCTATGTTGTTCATTGAGCCATTGGGATTAAACTCCGAGGTTACTTCTCCAGCGGGACCGCAATAGCGGAATGCCACGCGGTTATCGCGTTCCAGCATGGCAAGCGTTTCGGGGTCGGCAAAGTAGTTGCCTTCGCCGTGGGATATTGGAACGCTTATGACCTGCCCCTCGCTTAACGTCGAGGTGAATGGGGTGGACTGGTTCTCCACACGCAAGTCCGTCCACTGGCATCTGAACTGCAGATGGTCGTTGGCTCTTAACACGCCGGGCAGCAACCCGGCCTCACAGAGAATCTGAAAGCCATTGCAGATGCCAATGACCAGCTTGCCCTGCTCAACCGATTCTGCCACGGACTTCATCACGGGCGAGAAGCGCGCGATGGCTCCGCACCGAAGGTAATCGCCGTAAGAAAAGCCGCCTGGAAGGATAATGCAGTCGTAAGCCGAAAGGTCGGTGTCCTTGTGCCAGACGTATTCGACAGGCTCTTTAAGAACGTCATGAATAACGTCGAAGCAGTCGACATCGCTCCAGGTACCGGGGAAGACTACAACCCCGAATTTCATTCGGCCAATCCTCGCAGCATTTGGTTGACCATGTTGCTGACCATCTTGCCGTCGGCCTTCCCTCGAACCTTCGGCATTAGCTGGCCCATAACCTTGCCCATATCTTGCGGGCCTGACGCACCGGTGTCGGTTAACACCTGCTGGACGATCCCTCGAACCTCATCCTCAGACATCTGCTCCGGCAAGTACGCCGCGATTAATTCCAGCTCACTCTGTTCCTTGTCCACCAGGTCTTGACGGTTTGCACCCTGGAACGCCGTAATGCTATCCCGGCGCTGCTGGGCCTGCTTCGTCAGCACCTGAATGATGCCGTCATCGTCCAACTCCGTCTGCTTGGCTATCTCATCATTGTGGATCGCGGAAAGAAGAAAACGTATGGTCGATCGGCGCTCGGTATCGCCGCTGCGCATAGCGTCTTTCAGGTCGTTATTTAGCTGTTCTTTAAGCGGCATATAATACACCAGTTATCAGGTTGGCTCGTCACTGCGAGCATAGGTATATGCGATTTACAGTGTCAACAAAGTTCTTTTGAAATTAGCACCACTCAAAGGCTGTCTATGGCCTTTTGTATGGAATCCAGAGTGCGTTCCTTCCCGAGAATTTCCATGGTCTCGAACAGGGGAGGCGCGACCCGAAGACCCGTAGTAGCGACGCGAAGAGAGCCAAATAGCTGTCCCACTTTCACGTTCAGGTCTTTGCTCAAGGGCCTCAACAGGTCTTCCATGGACTGAGCGTTGAATGGCTCTAGGTCCGCCAGGCCACCGTGCGCTGCTTGCAGTCCAACCCTGGTGCCGTTGGCATCCATGCCCTTCTGGACAAGCTCTTCGCTGTCATAGGACAACTCGTCCTGAAAGAAGAACGATATCAGCGGCGCGGCATCGCCGAGGGTCTTGAGCCTCTCCTGCACCAGTGGAGCTATCTGCAGTGCAAAATCCCTGGAAGGGATGCTGGGAATCTCTGGAGCGGGGTATCGCTTCCAGAACTCAATCAAGGCATCGGCTAATTCTTCGTGGGACATCTCCCGGATATAATGGCCGTTCATCCAGTCCAGTTTTTCCGTGTTGAATATGGCCCCGGAGCGAGACACCCGCTCGATGCTGAAGTGATTTGCCAGCTCATCTTGAGTGAACAGCTCCGTCTTGTCGTCCAGCGACCAGCCCAGCAACGTGAGGAAGTTCAGCATTGCCTGCGGCAGGTAGCCAGCCTCCTCGTAGTGCAATATAGATGTGGCGCCATGACGTTTGCTGAGTTTGGACCGGTCAGCCGCCAGGATATTGGGAAGGTGGGCGAACTCGGGGGGTTCCCAGCCCAAAGCTTTGTAAAGCTGCAGATGTCTGGGGGCGCTGGACAGCCAGTCCTCACCGCGGAAAACATGACTGATTTCCATCAGATGATCGTCCACGACATGAGCGAGGTGATAAGTCGGATAGCCATCTGACTTTAGCATAACGAAGTCGTCGACCAACTGATTCTCGAAGGTGACGTCGCCTCGAACCAGATCGCTTAGTGTAGTGCTGCCTTCCAGGGGCATCTTGAAGCGGACTACAGGCGTTACCCCGCTATTGTGGAGTTCTTTACGCTCCGAATCAGTCAGGTCGCGGCAGTGGCGGTCGTAACCCAGCGTACCCTTTCGTTTGGCCTGCTCCTCGCGGACTTTAGTTAGTCTCTCGGATGAGCAGTAGCAGCGGTAGGCGTTCCCGCTCTCGATTAGTTCGCCAATGACTCGCTGGTATGTGCCAAGCCGCTCCGATTGTACGTACGGACCGTAATCGCCGCCTTTGTTGGGACCTTCGTCCCAGTCCAGGCCCAGCCAACGCAGCGCATTAAGCTGCACTTCAACCGCACCCTCGACCTTGCGGTTCTGGTCGGTGTCCTCAATTCTGATGATGAAATCGCCGTCGTGGTGCTTGGCGAAAAGCCAGTCGAATATGGCCGTGCGGATGTTGCCCACATGGGGCTCACCGGTGGGACTTGGGGCGTAACGGACTCGAACGCGACCTGTCATCTCAAATCAACTCCTGCACCGGCATTTTAGCACGGCAGAGGCGTTGCTAACTAGGATTGCAGGGGAAATTGGGGCCTAAGTCACGCTACCGCGTTAGCTTCTTCGCAATGTCTCCAGGAAAGACGAAAGGTCTTCAGGCAGCGGCGACTCGAACTCAACGTACTCGTCTGTAGAAGGCAGTTTAAATCCCAATTTTTGCGCATGTAGAAATTGGCGAGCAACCGAAGACTTGATCCTACTGTAAACCGGATCGCCCACTGGGGGGTGCCCAATGGATGCGAAGTGGACGCGAATCTGGTGCGTCCGACCTGTGATGAGTTGTACCTCTACCAGCGTGTAACCGGGCAGACGCTCGATTACCTTGTATCGGGTAGTGGCTTGCCGACCGAAGGCCACTATCGCCATTCGCTGCCTATTCGCGGGGTCCCGGCCCAATGGCGCTTCGATGACCGCCTCATCCTCCTTCACGTTGCCGTGAACCAGGGCCAGGTAGACCTTCTTGCACTCCCTAGCTTTCATGGCATCGGAGAGCTTACGGTGGGCTACCTCGTTCTTGGCCACAACGATAAGGCCGGACGTGTCTTTGTCCAACCGATGAACTATACCCGGCCGCACCGTGCCACCGATACCCTGAAGGTCTGGGCACATGGCCAGTAGCGCATTAACCATCGTGCCGTCCGGATGTCCGGGGCCAGGGTGGACCGTAAGGCCGGCTGGTTTTTCCACTACGATAACGTCATCGTCCTGGTACACCACCTCTAGAGGGATGTGCTGTGGTTTTAGTGGGCTCTCTTCGGGGTCCGGCACTATGACTATTACGGCCTGACCCATTTTCAGCTTGATCCCTGCTTTGATTTTGGCCGAATCAACCGTAACGTGGCCCTGGACGATAAGCTGCTGTATGCGGGTTCGCGATAAATCCGGGCACACACCGTCCAAGTAGCGGTCAAGGCGCACGCCTTCAACCTCTGTCGTGAAATGCAGAGTCTGTGTCATGGGCTTCCTGTTGCAGAGCTTCCGGGCTCACTGGCATGAGATGCGTTTTGCTTCTGAGGACTCTTGTCGAAAAAGAGCAGCGTCACGATGAGAATGGTCATGCCCACCACGATAGACGAGTCTGCAAGGTTGAAAATTGGCCACCAGCCCACATCGATGAAGTCCACCACCGCGCCCTCCTTCAGTCTATCTATCAGGTTCCCGAATGCTCCGCCCAACTGTAAGCCAATAGACAGGCGCAGCGTCGGGCGAACTATCGCCTGGGTCTTGTAGAAGTAGACCAGAAAGCCGACGGCGATAATCGACGCGATAATGAGGAACACGGTCTGGTTGCGCAGCAGTCCAAACGCCGTGCCCGAGTTAGTGGCGTAAGTAAGACGAAGAAATCCCTCTTGTGGCCATGACTGACCCAGGAAGAAATTACTTTTGATAAACAGCTTCGTCAGCTGGTCAAGCACTATCACAGTAGGCAGGGTGGACAGCAGAATCCAGTCTTTATACCAGATAACCTTGGATTCAGCCTTTATCGGCGCGTCTTCTGTCTGTTGCGTCGGATTGTTTGTCATATACCGCTGATTCTTGGGGGCCTTTGGATCAATTGCATTGCTAGATTAAAGCATAGCACAGCGGGGGCGCCGTTATAGCAGACCTGTTCGGAGCCACTTGCCGGTGAGGTAGTACCAGACGAAGAAGACCAGTCTCAGCGTCATGCCCGCAACTATGGCCCAGGGTACACCGAACTGTCCCAGCGACGTATAGTTGGCCAGGGCGAACGCCAGGGGTATCTCAAACAGCCACATGGTGGACACGGTGATAATCATGGGAACAAGCGTTGACCCTGATGTGTTGAAGCCCTGAGTAAACACCTGCACCGGTCCCATAGCGATGTAACCGAACGCCGCTATCACAATCCACGCTGCGCCGGTGGCCACGAATTCGGGCTCCGAGTTCACGAATCCTGCTATCTGCTCTGGGAACAGCATGAGTAACAGAATAACCGGCGTCACGAACCCCGCGGTGAACACCAGTGCCCAGACCATAGAACTTCTGGCCCTGCTAACCAACCCAGCCCCGAGATTTTGGCCCGCCAGCGCGCCAGCCGCGCGCCCCATACCTCTGGATGCCTGGTTCACGATGTTTTCCGTCCTGCGGCTCAAAGCGAAAACGGCAATGGCGATGTCCCCGAACTGGGCCGCAATGCCTACCACTACCAGTTGCGATACACCTCTCTGCATGTTGGTCACGGAGGCCGGAGCGCCCAGTTTCAGGATGTTCCAGATTAGCGGAAGGTCCAACCGGTACTCCCTCAGGTTGAGACGCAACATCGTTTTACCCCTGGTGAGAGCGTAGAAGTTCATGGCGACGCCGATGAACTCTGCCGCCAGTCGGGCCGCTCCTGCCCCCATTAGCCCCATGGCCGGCAAGCCAAACCACCCGAATATCAGGAAGGGGCTAAGTAGAAGATGTGCGACTCTAGTGACCGTGGCAGCTCTTAACGGCGTCATGCTGTCGCCGGACGCTTGGAGCGCGCCGCCGGTGATGCGCTGGTAGCTCAGCACCATCATAGCCACGATCTGGATTCTCATGTAGCCGGAGGCCTGGTCAACAACGCCATCGCTTAGGCCCATTAACGCCAGCAGAAAGTCGGTCAGCCACATTATCAAGGCGATAATGACGACGGCCAAGACGGTGGTTAGCGTGAGGGATTGGAGAAGGACGTGGTTGGCGTAGGATATTTGGCGAGCACCAACGGCCCTGGCAATCATGGACCGCATACTGGAGTCCAGCCCCATCCTGGCCATCATGATGGTGCCGAGGTAGGCCTGCGCCGCTCCAAGTCCGGCGATGGCCTGAAACCCGATGCGCCCGGCCCATATCAGGTCAGCTAGCTGGTCGGCAACGCTGAGCGCGCCTTCCGCCACCTGGGGCCACCCCAGAAACCAGAGATTCTTGCGTATGCTGCCTTTAGTTAGGTCTCGGTTGACGTGCGAAGAACGGGAGCGGCGCCCCGATTCTCCAGCGTCATCGTTGGCGCTGTCGGGGGTCGCAGTGGAGTCTGTTGCGCTGGCGCCGCCTGAATCGCGGGCCGCTTCATCTGCCATTCAGCCTTCCGGATTTGCACATGTGTCTCTCTGGAGATCAACCTTTCAACAATAGCCTACGGCACTTTCTCAGTCAAACAGAATACAAACCTTACCTGGGCCTTACCAACCACAAAACAACCCAAATATAGTGTTATAATTACGTGTAAGTAAGTAATTCCGTTATTGTGGAGGTGCATTATGGTCGACGAACATCGAGACCCTTCAGAATCGTTTGATGAGACCACCCAGGAAGAACAGAGAGGACGCAAGGCCCGTTTCACTGAGGGAATTGACACCCTGGTTGATGAGGTCAACAAAGTGGTTCGTGTAGCTATCGTTAATAGCAAGACTACCGCCGAAAGCATTGGTGATAACATTCGCGACAGCGTCCAGGGCGTGCGCACCAATCGCGACAATGTCGTAATGGTTCGCGTGGACGATGAAAGCCTTGGCCGTGTGGATGAGCTCGTAGAGGCCGGTATCGTCAACAGTCGCTCGGAGGCCGCTGCCCTGCTAATCACAGAGGGCATTAAGGCCAAGCAGGGGCTGTTCGACAGGATCGCCGCCAAGGTGGAGGAGATTCGGCAGGCAAAAGAGGAACTCCGCCGCATGGTAGAAGACGAGCCACAGGCCTAATCGTCAGTTGTAAACTAGAGAAGTTCCTGTATTAGACCCCTCAGGTCATCTTGGCCAAGGGGTCTAGGTAATGTTCGAGTCCTGTCCCAACGGGTGTTTGCTACGAGGGTGTCAAGGTCTGTCTCTTCCATTCCAAGACCGGACAGATTAGTCTGCAGGCCACATCGCGTCATGAGCCGGGTTATGCGTTCACACGCCCCGTCCAGGTCTTCTACACCCAAGGCGCGCCACAGAGCCGGCATTTTATGCGGAATGCCCGGTGCGGCCCATCGCAAGAACGTGGTTAACGTAACGCCCACTGCCTGACCATGCTCCACGCCCCAATAAAGCGTAAGCGGTATCCCTACCGCATGGCAGGCGTTTGGCCTACTGTTGCTGTAGGCGATGCCGGACATTGTTGCTGCCATGGCGCAATTTGCCCTGGATTCTATGTCGCCCTGTATGGATGATCTGTCCAGATTGACGTTGAACATCTGGACAACCTGCAGGTTTATGCCGTCGGTAATAGGTTCCGCCTCGATTGACCAGTAAGACTCGATAGCACTGGTAAAGGCGTCCATGCCGGTCACAGCGGCCAAGGTCTTGGACATGCTCATGGTTAAATCCGGGTCCACCACGGCCACAGTAGGGAACATGTGCGGGCTTGCCAACCCCATGTGGCGCTTACCCTCCAGGTCCCACAGTGCAGCCGCCATTGTCACCTCGCTGCTGCTTCCGGAGGTAGTCGGCACCGCGATGAAAGGCAAGCCCGGCCCGTCTATGGCCTTCTCGCCCGTGGCATAGTCTTGCGCCCTGCCCGCGTTTGCAGACATCACGGCCACTACCTTGGCCAAGTCCATGACGCTGCCGCCGCCAATGGCAACCACTACATCGCACCCGGCCTCCTTGCACTCCGCAGAGGCTGCATCTGCCAACTCCGGCGAAGGATACGGCGATACTCGGTCAAACAGGGTAACTTTTCCCTCACCCAGCGAGTCCAGAACTCGTTGAAGGATTCCCCTGGTCCTGAGGCTGGACCGACCTGTGACCAGGAATATACGAGCCTGTTCGCCCGCAGCCTCGTCCACCAGGCCGCGCAGGTCTGCCAACCTGCCCACGCCGAAAATCACCCTCGTTGGGCTACGCCATGTGAAGTTAGGTAAGAACTGCTCCATGTGTCCACTTCAATCCCATAGTGGGGCCAACTGGAAATTTGTCAGGAATTATAACAGCCTGTCTCCACTTAGTCGGACCAGATAAAGAATTCCGTTCCGTGGTCTGATTAGGTAATTCGATACTGTATATTCCGTACCGTAACTTATATTGTCAGTAATTAGTGTTTAAAATTATTCATATATGGAATTATTTTCTTTACTTTGCATGGAGGCATTCCCCGCATGAGCTACTTTTTCACCAAGACGCTTTCGACAACATTCGAAGAGGCCATAGAGAAGACCAGGGACGAGCTAAAGAAGGAAGGCTTCGGCGTGCTGACTGAGATCGACGTTACGGACACGCTCAAGGAAAAGCTGGGCGTAGACTTCCAGAACTACCGAATCCTCGGCGCCTGCAACCCCCCATTCGCATACAAGGCCTTGCTGACGGAGAACAAGATAGGCACGATGCTTCCCTGCAACGTAATCGTGCAGGAGCAGGCTGATGGCTCAATTGAGGTTTCTGCCGTGGACCCCGCAGAGTCAATGAAGGCCATAGACAATCCCGAACTCGCTGCCATCGCGGAAGAGGTCAGGCAGAAGCTGCAAACCGTCGTCAATAGCCTGTAGGGTTTAACCTATCTGGTGAGATTGGGACGGTCCAGGGGCCGTCCCTCCATTTTCATGAGAGCGAGAGGGCCGCGTGGTTCAGTCGCCTTCATGAAAAAAAATCGCGATGACTTCTTCCCACTTTGTTGCTTACGACCAGCTTGGAACTCACCACAAAGTTTTCTACAAAAATCTCAGATATATAAAAGCAGATGTCTGCCGCTAAGTTTCGGTGCGTTACAGGATATTGCCGGTGGTTGGGTCCAGCACAAGCACGACTTCGTTAATTTTCAGACCCAGGGAATCGCGCACCTTTACCAAGGAGTCCAGCGCTTGCAGGCGGGTGCCCCAGCCGACCTCCCGAATGATGGTCACCATCTCTTCGCCCAGTTCGACGACTCCCGGAGAGCTTTTCTTGAACGCCGCATTAAGCTGAGCCCACTGGTCCGCAGATAGCTCCATCTGCAGTTCACAGTAGCGTATGGCCCATGTAAAGAACCAGGGCGTCCCGTACTCCGGCGGCGGACTGCTGGAAATGCCATCCAGCGCACTCGCCATCAGCCGACCCTTGATGAAGTCCCAGCGGAATCCCGCTTCCCTCAGGGTCTGCTCCAAGGGCGGGTGAAGAATTAGCTCCTCCAAATCGCCGCCTATGCGGGCCTCCGCCGAGTCGGGCGGGTAAGGCCTTCCGCGAATAGTCTTGGGATAGCCGCGGCTCCGTTGCACCATGTGGGTTAGCTCGTGGGCGATGTGATATGCCAGGTCGTCGTCCGGAAGGTCAGCCCAGTCGGGCAAATCGGGGGCAGTCTTGTCGTACCCCTTGGTCCCGAAAATGGCGCTGTGTCCTTCCTCGATATACTCCACGGGCACGTCGACATCCGCCGATATGGTGAGCCAGTACTTCTCGAAATACGCCGGCAAGTCACGCCCCAGCACTCTCATGACCGTTGATAGTCCGCATTCGCAGGAGTGAGCCATGCGGTCTGAGCACGGGCAAACACGAATGCTCCCGACAGAACAGTCCTACTCCACCCAAAATCCTGACGCAGAGCCACCAGGAATATTCTTAGGCGTAGGGAAACGTGTCCTGTCATCACAGTGAACATGACGAAGGAGATGCCCGCGAGCCAGCGGCCGTATAAGGCCCTTTTGACCAGCCCTCGGACGTCTGGGGGCGACTGGATGTTGTCCATGTTGAGGCGCATTAAATTATTTTACCAGAGGCTGGGCAGAGGTTGGCATTAATACGATAGGCCCTCTTCCCCAACTGAAATGGAGGCCACCAGCACCGGCATTTAACTCTGGTCGGAATCCCTTATGAGGATATACCGTTCGTAATGTTCTCCAGCCAGTTGAGGCTCACCGGAGTCAGAGTACGCGTTGGCCAGCATACGGTATGTTTCCATCATCATTTTCGGGTCGGAACTGATCTCCAGCACCATGTTTAGGGAATCAATCGCCTTACCAGGTTCACCAAGCTCCGAATAGGCAGCTCCTTGAATAAAGAGCGCCTTGGCATGGGTGAAATCTGATGATTCCACACTCAAGGCATTATTTAGGAAATCCAGGCTACGCTCCAATTGCCCCGCGTCCATGTATGCCACGGCCACGAGAATCCATAGCAATGCGTGTGACTCGGAGAAGTTTGGCGACAGAGCCATCAGCTCTTTGTACTGTTCTACGGCATCGGCATCCAGGCCTTCGTAGCCCGCACGGGTGAGATTAAAGCCTATGTTGGCCATATCCAGCAGACTCTCCCCGGCCAAGGGGTCCGCCCGCAAAGCCATCACGCGATCTGCGTATATCTCCTCAAGGTCTGCATTACTCTCAAGCCCAGGGGGAACAGTCTCGTTTACGGCGACCAGAAAATCTCCCCGAAGGCGGTAGTAATTAGGTAAGGTCGGGGCCAATTCGATGGCTTCGTCAAAAAGGGCCAGCGCTTCAGCCCGATTTCGTTCGGTGGTTTCGACCATCTCGGCCCTGGCGGCGACGGCATCTGCCCGCACCACGTTTACGCTCTTGTCTGTAACAAGCCAACCCATGGCTACCACCAATAGCAGCACCAGCGCTACTCTGGCCCCCTGCAAATATACGGGCCTTTCCCTGGACATGGCGTAGTTCCCGAAGTTAAAGGACTGAGAGCCCGAGGACAATGGCCACGCCCGGAGGGCCGCAGGAATCAGCGCCAGCAGTACCCAGAAGAGCATAGTGTCACTTCCCCTGCCAATGTCGAACATCTGCTGAGCCATCCGCCCGACAAGCGCCGCCGTTAGCACGACCAGAATCATCTTATGGTCGGAGGTCATTTCCTCGATGTGCCTGAAGAAAAGCCATATAATCGCCGCTATGGCCACAAGGTATAAGGCCATCTCGGACAATCCGCCTAGCAACCCAAGCTCCACGGTCCTGTGAAGAAACGCATTTTGGGCGTCGTCATGCAGTCCGATGGCTTCAGTCGCATTGAGAGGGAACACATATGAAAAGGTTTCCGGGCCATATCCAAGCATGAACCTCAGGCCTGGCACCAGTCCTCCTTTGGATGGCAGCGAAGGTCGAGAGACCGCTAGCCCCACAGAAGAAGCCCATATTTCCGGGCGTTTTGCCAGAAAATCGTCGCCAGGTTCAGGGGCTGTGCCCAGGAATTCCCTCTCGTCAAACGGCTGAGACACTGGCTCAGGACTGGCGGCGTCTGGGAGGTCAGAAACAAAGCTCATGCTCAAAAGGGTGATCGAGACGGCAATGGCCGATACGGCGGCCACCCTGATAGTGGCGGCCTGCTCCATGGCAAAATAACCGAATGCTAGGAACACTCCCAGGGCCACCACCAGACCAACGGCGGCGCCAAGACTCAAGGTAAAGGCCAACGCCAGCATCTGCACGGAAATCAGCAGCACCCATAGAGCCTGCTCGCCAAATGAAAAACTCTTGGAAATCCTGGTGGCAGCGAGACCTATAGTAATGGGAACTGTGAGTACTAGAAAGGCGCCAAGGACTATGGGATCCCCAATGGTCGATACGACTCCGTCTACGCTAGTAAGCGGCGCGCCGGAGGAAATGGCGTGGAATCTCTGGAGCACTCCAATTACCGCGACGACTCCACCTGATGAGGAAACGGCGGCCAGCAAGCGCCAAATCTGCATTTGAGTGGAAATATTTTTCGCTACGACAAGGAAAAGGACGATGAACATAACAACGTTGTGCAGCCCGTAGCCGTCAGGGAGCTTGAATCCACCCCATATGCTTACCCCAGGCGACACGGAAAATATCGTTGAGAAGACATTGATAAGAACGAATGCCAGGACGCCCATGGAAACCAGCCGAACAGGCTCATCCGAGATCCTACCCTTGAAGGCCTGCCAACCCATGGAAGCTCTTTCTTGGTCGCTCGCGACGGGAGATGGAGGCCTGGAAAGCCAACGTAGTAGCCACAGCACCGCCAGCAGGCTGACCATGCCTCTGAGCAACACTATCTTCGGCAGCTGGTAATGGAAAATCATCGAGTCGTGAGGCGCGATGATTAGTGGAACGGCCAGTATAGTCGCAAGCCAAAGGCCCTCCATTGCGGTCGGCATATGCAGCACCGCACGAACCTTGGCGAGTATCTTATCTTTCATATCTTTGCCAACCCCCTAACATATGGGTAAACATGTAACCAACAAGATAAAACGGTCGCCCTGTATGCCCGAGAAGGATATCTAACCTCTCCCACCAGGCAGCCCATTGACTGAATAGCTGGCAACCATTAGCTTATGCCGCGACAACTCGGCAACAAGGGAATTTAGACATGAAAATAACAGATATTAAAATTTGGGTGACCAGGCCGGAGGAGCAGGATCGAAGCTACCTGTTTCTTCGTATTGATACCGACGAGGGAATCTCCGGAGTTGGCGAGGCAACTTGCTCTGGCGGTGGTGGCAGCGTGGTGGTGGGAAATATGTTGCGCTTCCTGCGGGATTCCAAGTTGAAGTACGACTTCCGAGATTCGTTGATTGGTGAAAACCCGGAGGATATTGACCGCCTCTGGCACAAGATTTTCAGGCGATTCACAGGGGGAGGTGGCTACGGCGGCTTCGTAACCACGCTGCTCAGCGGGATAGATATCGCCCTCTGGGACATTAAGGGGAAGACCCTGGGGAAGCCTATCTACCAGCTTTTCGGCGGCCCCATGTGGGACAACGCCCTTCTTTACACTCACGTTGGCCCAAGGGAGCCAGAGGCAGCGGCCCAGCACGCGAAATCCCTGGTGGCAGAGGGATATACGGCCATGAAATTAGATCCCTTTTCGCCTGAAATGGGCCAGTACCATCGTAACTACGGACGCGGGACTATTTCCCCGGCGGGCGCAGCGCATGGCGTGGACACTGTCGCCGCCATTCGTGAGGCCGTGGGACCAGGCATCGAAATTCTTATAGACTGCCACGGCAATTTCAACGTGCCTACTGCCATAAATATTGCGAGACGACTAGAGCCCTACGACATCGGATGGTTCGAGGAACCCGTGCAGCCCGACAGCAACGAAGCACTACGCCACGTGAAGGAATCGGTAAGCGTGCCGATTTGCGTCGGCGAGCGGCTCTATTCACGGTTCGATTTCGTGCCGATCTTGCAGGGCAGGCTGGCGGAGTACCTGATGCCGGACATCCTGTGGAGCGGGGGCATCAGCGAGATGCGTAAGATAGCCAACATGGCTGAGGCTTACTACATTCCCGTAAGCCCCCACGACGCCAGCGGCCCGATCAATATTTTGGCCGGCGCCCACACCATGATGACAGTGCCCAATTTCTATCGGGTGGAGTTGATCAGCTCCTGGATACCGCAACTAAACAAATTTATCAGTCACCCTCTGGATATTCGAGACGGTGTTCTGCATCCCTCAGATCGACCGGGCTTAGGAGTAGAGCTGGACGTGGAATACCTGGACGCACACCCCGACCCGGACTGGAACTAGACACCCGCTATTTGGGACGAGCGCGGCGTTACTGATGGATCAGAACGCCGCGCTCAACTCCCGATTTCAGGCGACCATACTCGGAGCTCAACTCGGCACCCAGAATCAGGATGAGGCTGCTGATGTAAGCCCAGAGTAACATCGCCACCACCGGAGCCAACGACCCATAAACGTTCTCAAAACTGGTGAAAGAGTTCAGGTAAAAGATAAAGGCATTTTTTGCCAGTTCGAATAGCAAGGCACCCACCAAAGCGCCCGGCCATACGTATCGCCAATAAGTCTTGGTATTGGGAAGATACTTGTAAAGCAGCAAGAAAATTGTCAACATCAGAGCGAATGAGCCGCCCTGAAGCAGCACCAGGCTGCCCGTATTTACAAACGACTGTATTCCGGGCACCTCTGCCGTCGTAATATTGCCTGCGGTCCGCACAACTGTGGCCATTGTCAAAGAAACGGCGAATAACATCCCCGTTGCCACAGCCATTGTTAGCTGTCGCATTTTGGTCACGTAGAAGGGTCGATTTTCCACCACATCCCACGCCCGATTCACGGCGCGGGTAATCGCACCGAACACGGCGCTACCTGACCAGAAAAGGCCCACCAAGGCGAAAATACCCAGCGCCCCTCTGAATGCGACCACCGCATCAATGTTGCTAACCACCAATTCCTCGGAGCCTGGCAAGAAGTCGGATATCCAGTCCGTTAGCTGAGTCTGGGCAGTGGCGTCGTCTACGAAAAACGATAAAACGGCAATCAAGCCCAAAATCAGAGGGAAAAGTGAAAAAAGCACGTAGTAGGCGACGCCTGCCGCCATGTGGGTGGCGTCGTCAGCAGACATCTCATGAAACGTGCGCCCGATAAGCCTCACCACAAGTATGTGGCCGACCAAATCCTCTAGAAATTTAATCTTTTTGACCAGCGCATGGCGAAACATTGCGATGGCTTTCTTAAAATGCAAAATACTCAGCATAAATCTAGGTGCTATCCCCTTGATCGCTACCAAAACAAAGGATTTCGTTGGCCGTTAGAACTTTTGCCTTTAGCTGCCTCATTTGTGTATGTAACCCCATCTCGTGCAAGTGACTTCCGCATGCCATAAAAGGCTTCACACCTAACTAAGTACAAATACCGATGCCCATTTAACTATACAAAGCGAGAATTTCTTCATCAGGTAAAACCACCGTGAAGTTTTATCAGAGATTGGGCATGAGAATACCTCTAATCAAATCCAAATCAACCCTCTCAGAAGCTTCAGACCAACCCACATCAGAAGGTTCTGCGGGACATATTGTGCTCCTGTTGGCCGGTGCACGACTGTTTTTTCTCGTCGTCGGCCTCGTGTTTCTTTTGGGAGAAGTCCTGGAAATTCTCGTCAGCGGCAACGATATCACGTCGCGCTTCGTTGTCCGAATTGCCGTGCTGTCCATTATGGCGCCTGCCATAGTCTGGTATTGCACTAGATGGGCTGAAAAACTCCTTCATCAGGCCTTTGAGAACCAGACCCGTTTAATAAATGCTGGAATCGTGAAAGCTGCGGAGGTTTTTCAGTCTACAGCATCAAGCGGCCCAGGCGATGCTCCCAACTTGATGAGAAATGAGCACGCTGTTCTGGCCCAGATGGGTAGAATTGCCACCTCCTCCCTGGATATTGAGGACATTTATGCCCAGTTTACTCGAGAGGTTCGCAACGTCCTTGGATTCGATTTTCTCGTAATCTGCACAATAGACGAATCTGCCGGGACGTTACGTAGAGAATATACCAGCGGCACGAGGACGACCTCTCTGCAAAAGCCAGGCTATACTTTGCCCATTGATGGCACAATCTCCACGGAGGCCATTAGACGCAAGGCCACCATAATTACGCAGGGCACGGGCAAACAAGATCTTCTGCTGGAATTCCCCGGAATGGCCGGTTTGATAGAAGACGGCATGACGTCATTTATAACTTCTCCACTCATCTCTAAAGACCGCGTCATCGGGATTCTGGGAATAGCCTCCCGAACTCCAATGGCCTACGCAGACAGAGACAGGGAATTTATCGAGAGCGCCACAATGCAAATTGGTGGGGCATTGGCGAATTCCCAATTGCACGCCCTCATACAACGTGAGTTGCGTGAAAAGGAACTTTTGGTGGAGATAGGTCGAGTTGTTAGCTCATCGCCACATCTAAACGAAGTTTTCGAACGAGTAAGCGCCCTCGTGCGAGACCTGATACCGACGGAACGAGTGACCGTTGACCTAAAGTCACCGGACGAAACATGCGTACGTTTGGCTTTCGTTTCCGGTGAAAACGTATGGGGCAGAATGGCGAACCAGACCATACCTATGGCCGGCACACTAACGGAGCGAGTCATCAAACGGCGGCGTGGCGAGATTGTCCAGAACAAGACAGAAGAGGAGATTTCGGCAGAACTCCCCGGTATGCTGGCCAGTCTAAAAAAGGGATTTCATTCGGCTATTGGGGTCCCCCTGTTTTCTAACGACGAAGTGATCGGCTGTTTGCAGTTGAGAACAACCCAGGAGAATGCCTACGAATCCGCTCATCTGTCGCTCGCTGAAAGGCTCGGTGACCAGATTGCAGGGGCAATGGCAAATTCGGAGCTCAACCACGTGCTGGAAGAGGAGATAGCGGAGAAGACTGCCCTGTTGGAAATCGGTAGAACCATGAGCATGTCCTTGGACATGGAAGAAGTCTACGAACGTTTCAGTGAGATTGTACGGACCATAGCGCCATCCGACCGATTTGCAGTCAATTTGCTGACCACAGATGGTGAGGCGCTAGAAATCGCGTACTTCAATGGGGACGTTGTACCGGGCAGAGAAGTTGGCACCAGGATTCCCCTTGAAGGATCCATAGGGGGGCAAGCTGTGCGGACTAAGTCCACCGTAGTCTTAAACTCGTTATCCCTGCCGGGAAAAACCGAGGGATTGCCATACCTTAAGCCTTCAAAGAATGCCGGATACCAATCCATACTGGTAACGCCGTTGAACTTTAATGACGAGGTCGTGGGCGTTATGCAATTCAGAAGCCGGGCTCCCAACGCTTACGGAGAAAAGGTTATTCGTGTCGTTGAGAACGTCGCCATTCACGTTGTAGGCTTCATGGCTAATGCCAGATTACACGCGGCAGTGCAAGCTGAAGCCAAAGAGCGGACCATTCTCGCAGAGATCGGCCGCGTGGTTAGCTCCTCACCGGACATTCACAACATTTACAGGCGCTTCGCCGACCTGGTGAAAGACATAATACCTAACGACCAGCTGTCTATAGGATTCTTGGATCATGGAGGCGAAGCCACTAAACTGGCCTACGTGACGGGTGTGGAAATTCCCTCTGCGCGCGAGAATTCCATGATCAAGATTGAGGGCTCCTTCAATAATGAAGTAATGTCTGGGCGCAAGGGGTTGATTGTTCAGGGTAAATCAATGGAAGAGCTCGCAGAGGAATACCCTCTCATGATCCCCGGATACCGCATGGGCCTTCGTTCAGCCATTGGGGTCCCATTAGTAGCCAATGACCAGGTTTTCGGATGCCTACAATTTAGGTCATCCGTAGAGTCTGCCTACACGGCAAAGCATCTCGAATTGGCGGAACGGGTTTCCGATCAGATATCCGGCGTTTTGGCCAATTCTGAGTTAAGGGCCACCCTAGAACACGAGATCGCAGAAAGGGAGGCATTGGCGGATATCGGCAAGACCATTACCCAGTCCCTGGATATCGAAGATGTTTACGAGCGATTTGTGGAGCTTGTGAAGCCGCTAGCATCTTCAGACAGAATAACCATCAGTCTGTTAACTGACGATGAAAAGGCAATCTATATCGCCTACACATGGGGTGGGGCAATACCTGGCCGAAACCTGGGAGAACGCATTCCGATAGATGGCACTTTAGCCGGGCAGGCCATTATTGAAAAGAGGGCCGTTTTACTGCATCCTCAAAGCGCGTCCGAGCTAGAAGGGCACCTAGATCTACTAATTCCATCAGTACATGCTGGCTTCAATTCATTTATTGCTGTGCCGTTAATTGTTCAGAATAGGGTAATCGGCGCACTACAGATTCGTTCAAGAACTGCCAACGCATACAGCCAAGCAACGGCCAGCATGGCCGAAAACATATCTGCGCAGGTGGCCAGCGCTATTGCAAATGCACGACTTCACTCGTCCGTGCAGCAGGAATCAGAGCGGCGAGCGGTTCTTGCAGAGATCGGTCGAATAATAAGCTCCACGCTGGACATTGAAACCGTATACGATGCCTTTTCAGAGGCAATAAATAGACTAATTCCATTCGACCGAGTCTCCATTAACATGGTGGACCAATCCAGCGGTATTTTCAGCTATATCTTCGTTCGTGGAGAAAATATCCCCAACCGAAGCACCGGGGATTCGACCGATATGGACGGGTCCATAACAGAAGAAATAATGTCAAATCGCGGCTCAGTACTCCTTCAGCCCCAAGAAGATGGCATCGACGGTCTCAAGTCTGCCTTTCCTGGACTGGTTCCGAGTATCGAAATGGGAATAAAGTCTTACCTTTCCGTCCCGTTAAAAGTGCAGGACACGATTGTTGGCGTGCTACATTTCAGCTCCAAATCCTCAGCCGCCTTCTCACCGGACCATGTGGCGCTGGCGGAAGACATTGCGGCGCAGATAGCCGGGGCCATCTCCAGCGCCCAACTCCACGTTCAGGTCAAAACCTCGCGGTTGGCCCTGAGCCAGAGCGAGTGGCGTTACCGGCACATGGTGGAATCCGCCAGCGACATTGTTTGCACCCTGGACGATCAGGGGTTCTTTTCCTACGCAAATCAGCCGATAACAAAGTACACGGAATACACTGAAGAAGAACTTTTGGGCCGCCATTTCACAGAGATCGTCCTGCCGGAATGGAAAAATAGGGTTTTGAAAACCTGCATTATAGATACTCGTGAATTCGGCGAAAAGTGTGTTATGGAATTTCCTATCAACACCAAATCCGGAGGCATTTGCTGGCTGGAGCAGACGATTGCCCCAATGTTCGACGAAGGCAAGATTGTTGGATTCCAGGGAATCGCCCGTGACATAACTGCCCGCAAGAAGGTCGAGAGTGAGAGAGAAGCCCTGATTGAAGACCTCCAGGATGCTGTTGACAAGATCCAGACCCTCAGCGGCCTGCTTCCGATTTGCGCCTCATGCAAAAAGGTGCGCGACGACAACGGTTACTGGAGCCAGATTGAGACCTACATCAGCGCCCACTCGGATGCAGACTTCAGCCACAGCATTTGCCCTCAGTGTGTCAAAGAGCTTTACCCCCAGCTAAACGCAGCCTCGCGCGACGATTCTTAACAGCCTCAGTCCACAAACACCTCTTCAACGTTGACACCACCAGTTCAACGTCGCTAGTATCGGTTCGCGACGATGCCAATGCTGTTTACTGCGGAGAGTCAGTTGTCCCATATTAGCCTTCATTGCGTCCAGTGCGGAGCTTCCTTTCCAGCCAACATGTTGATCTTACAATGTGACCGTTGTCAGTCGCCTTTGGACGTTTTCTATGAGGTTATCACTTCGCAGTCGCCCCCACGAGACCTGTCCGCGCGACAGATGCCAATTCCGATGCACGACGAATCTGCCGGAGTTACGCTTGGCGAAGGCGACACCCCCGTGGTTCTTCTTCCCAAGGTCGGACAGCTTTTGGGTTCGGAGCGCATATACGGCAAGCTGGAATTTCTGAACCCCACAGGCTCATTCAAGGACAGGGGCACGGCTACTCTTATCTCGGTTGCGCTGGAACATGGCGTTAAGGAGATTGTTGAGGACTCGTCGGGAAATGCAGGCGCGTCCATCGCTGCGTATAGCGCCAGGGCTGGAATCAAGGCACATATTTTCGCGCCGGCTGACGCCCCTTCCAGCAAGATTCGACAGATAAAGGTCTACGGCGGCGAGGCGCATCTGATAGCAGGCCCCAGAGAGGCCGCCACAGAGGCTGCAGTAGATTTCTACCAAAAGAACAACCTACTTTACGCCTCCCATAATCTGAGTCCATACTTCGTGGAAGGCACCAAGGCCTTCGCCTACGAGGTCCTGAAACAGTTTGGGGATGGCCTACCCGACCACATTGTGATGCCGGTTGGGAACGGTTCTCTTTTCATAGGAGCTTGGAAAGGCTTTCAGGAGCTCAAAGCCGGCGGACACATTAAAGACATTCCTACCTTGCATTGCGTCCAGGCCCAGGCCGTCCGCCCTATAGTGGACGCTTTTGAGGGCCTAGAGTGGTCTATCAAGAACGTGCAGCAAACAGTGGCGGGCGGCATTTCAGTGGGCAACCCTCCCAGGCTTCAGCAGGTAGTCAGCATCATCCATGCGACCGGAGGTCAGGCGGTAGCCGTAAGCGAGTCAGAGATATTGCGGTGGCACGGTCTGCTCTCTGCTCAAGAGGGCATTTATGCAGAACCAACCTCCGCCGCAGCGTTTGCTGGCGTGGAATCATTAATAAAGCAGGGCCACATCAAAAGGGACGAAGTGACGCTGGTTCCCATTACCGGTTTCGGCTTGAAGGACACTGCCGAATACTAGCGATAGCTCTTTATGGCCGCCTCGAAACCAGGTAACGCACCCTGCAACGTTCGGTCGTCGACACAGTATGATATTCGGAAGTGGCCCGGGAGGCCGAAGCCACTTCCAGGCACTACCAATACATTGTGCTTCTGCAACTCCGCTACGAACTCCACGTCGTCATCCACGGGCGATTTGGGGAACATGTAGAAGGCCCCCTGAGGCTTCACCAGTGAATACCCCATAGCCACCAGATTGTCGTAGAGGAAGTCTCTCTTGGCCCGATACTGGTCCACGTCCACAGTGACCGACTGCAGCTTGGCGACGATGTGCTGCATCAGAGCCGGGGCATTCACGAAACCCAACGTCCTGTTGCAAAACACCAGCCCATCCATGAGCTCCTGGACTCCATCGTAGTCTGGATGAACTGCGATGTAGCCTATGCGCTCCCCTGGCAGTGCCAGGTCCTTGGAATGGGATGTGGCCACTATGCTGCGTATGTGATGCGAAAAAATGTGCGGATACTCCAGGCCGTCGAAGATAATCTTCCTGTAGGGTTCATCACTGAGAAGGAATATCTCTCGACCTAGCTCTTCCTCTTTACTTTGGATGACCTGGGCCATTTCCTCTAAAAGCTCAGCAGAGTAAAGCACGCCCGACGGGTTGTTGGGCGAGTTGATGAGCACGGCCTTAGTGTGCTCATTGAAGGCGGCGCGGAAGGCCTCCATGTCCGGCAAGAAATTCTCGTCCGGTGGAACGACTCGACATGACCCGCCGTGGTTGTCGGCGTAGAAGCGGTATTCCACAAAGAATGGCGCGAAGATAATAACCTCATCGCCAGGGTCCAGTAGGGTCTTGAATACCACATTTAGCGCACCGCCGGCACCACAAGTCATGACGACGTTGCTTGCAGCGAATGCCAGCCCGGTTTCCTCGGAAAGCTGAAGGGCCACAGCGGCGCGGGTCTCGTTGTAGCCGGCGTTGGGCATGTACCGATGAAGCCCCGGCTCAGGGCTGTCCGCGATGCGCCGTAGCTCAACGAAAAATTCAGGCGGAGGCTCCATAATAGGGTTGCCCAACGAAAGATCGAAAACGTTCTCGTCGCCGAACTTCTGCTTGAGGGTGATCCCCTCTTCGAACATCTTGCGAATCCAGGAGCCCTGCTCCATGATTTTTTGAATCTTGGCTGATATAGCCATGGGTAAACATCCCTTTAAATATTGCCCAATCCATCTTATGAACCGGACGGCGGGCACCGGGAATTTAGCGTACAGGGAATGTTGTGTCAACGCGCTTACTGGGTACGCCACTATCCTTGACAGCATGTACGACGTTAGCTACGCTAGAATTCACTTTGAGGGCTCGTAGCTCAGTGGTAGAGCGGTCGGCTCATAACCGATTGGTCTCAGGTTCGAACCCTGACGAGCCCACCATAGTCCAGTCTCCCTACAGCACCGCAACCTCTGCGTCCCGCAGGTCTGTTATAAACATGTGCCCGGGTTTGTGCGTGATCATGAACTCAACGTTGGACGCCAACGCCACGGTTTGCGGCGTGATTCCGCAGGCCCAGAAGACCGGCACCTCGCCTTCATAGATATCCACTCCAGCGCCAAACGTCGGGTTATGGATGTCCTGTATCCCGATGGCCTCAGGGTCTCCGATGTGCACCGGCGCACCGTGAGTGGCAGAGAAGCGCGTCGTAACTTGCGTGGCCCGAACAGCCTGCTCCGGCGTCATGGGCCGCATACTTACGACCATGGGCCCGTGGAACTTGCCTGCAGGTCGACACTCTATAGATGTCACGAAATCGCATGTTCCCACGCCCTGCTCGATAGCCCGAATGGGCACCCCAGCCTCCAACAGCGCACCTTCGAAGGTCATACTGCAACCCAGTAGAAAGGCAACAAGGTCGTCCCGCCAGTACTCTCGAATGTCCGTAGGCTCGTCCACCAGTTCCCCGTTACGGAAAACGCGATACCTGGGTAGATCCGTGCGTAAGTCCGCACCCGGCGCCGAGTAGAGCGGCTCCGCAGACCCTATCTCCGTTACTTCAATAACAGGACAGGGCTTGGGATTACGTTGGCAGAACAGCAGGAAGTCGTAAGCATCTGCTTTGGGAAGCACGGCCAGGTTAGCCTGGGTGTATCCCAGGGACATCGCCTTGGTGTAGGAGTTCCACTGCCCGCTTCTGATCATGGCGCGCACATCCTGGGGAAGCCTCATTTCGTATATTGGGTGGTCTAGCTGAATATTGTGGCTCTCCACTGTGGCTGCCATTTGGTTTCTCCTGCGTTCCAAGACTCTGAATAGATGAAGATGCGCTCACGTTAGCACTGCCATTACAGGCAGTCAATTGGTTGACTCAACGGCGACGGCAAGAGGACAATGTACCTGTGATGATAAAACGAATGCGACGAATTGAACACGTACTTCCGCTTATAATTCTGATGGTCGTTTTCTTGGCCACGGCGTTGTGGGTGGCAACCCTGTCGGCCCCCAACGCAGAGGCTAACGGTGAGTCGCTACAGATCTTCCGAGGACCAGGTGGGCCTTACGAGATCATCGTGGGAGTGCTGCCCCATAAGCCCAAGGTTGGTTTAATGCACCTATCAGTTTCGGTTCTGGACCCTGAAACCGGCAGGCCTGTAGATAAGGCCGTGGTGATGATAATCGCAAACGACACCGAGGGGGAACCCACGTACCAGTCCCCAGCACTGCAGAACCCTGCGGAGCCACAGTTCTACGAAGCCAACATCAGCTTCTTCACGCCGGGGCAATGGAGCCTGCTCGTCAAGGTAGACACCGAGCAGAAGGGCTACGGCGAGGCCACTGTGCCTATACACATTAGCCCAACGTCGCTGAACCCCGGCCCCGAGGGCCTGGTAGTGCTGTCCCTGATTGTGTTCGGCATATCCGGCGGGGTCATTTACCTTGGGTGGAGTTCGCGCCGAAAACGGGCAGCCACACTCAGTCGGTAATGTCGTCGATTATCAGCGATTCACCCTCGCGATGGTAGCGCACCTTCACCTGTAGTCCCAGCACTTGATGCTCGTTAAGGTGCGATGGGGTGAATAGGGCGAACCTCTTTCCCCGCGCCTCGAACGACCAAGTTTGGCCATCCGCGTCACGAATCTCCAGTACATCCAACTCCGTTATGGATAGCGATTCGACTCGCAGGATAGTCCCCTGAACCGTAGGCGAATCTGAATTTTCTGACTTCCCGGATAGAGCCGCGCCACAGGCAAAACCAAGAATCCCAACCATGAGGGCCACTGCCATAACAGAGGCTCGCGCAGCAAAAGAACGGCCAATGAATGGTGAACCCATTTTTAGACTTTTCTTATAAAATTCTAAAACCAGCACCAAATTCAAATTGACTGTATTCAAGCTCATTGCGTAATTTATGAAGTAGGGGAGGTGGAAGATGCTCAAATTTAAATCCGCGATTCTCGTACTGGCAATTTTCACTCTATTGGGAGTCTCAGGTCAAGTAGCCTACGGCGATGGGCCAGGGGAACAGCAATTCGTAGTTCTAATTGATCGACACGCCGTATCAGAGTCGCAGAACAACGGCGACCTGACGGAATCATTCCTTGGGTTGCTTTCCATGTTAAAGGA
Source organism: SAR202 cluster bacterium Casp-Chloro-G4 (assembly GCA_002816705.1). Classification (GTDB taxonomy): domain Bacteria; phylum Chloroflexota; class Dehalococcoidia; order Lucifugimonadales; family JADFKI01; genus Casp-Chloro-G4. Next base: position 6,834 of record MUCK01000002.1, on the reverse strand, counting down.
CGGAAAGCAGATTACTCTGGCTACGGCAGACGACGGGGCCATGCGTGGTCCAGTTATCGCCGGAAGCGCAGAGTACAAGGTTATCCATCGCAATACGCTAACCACTTTGGCCAACTCCAGTTTAGCGCCCGAAGCCGACCTGGTTAACGCACTGGCATCCAACCTTGGGGTCCTGGACGTACTAAGGGCCGCACCTGGATCAACAGTTTACGTACTCACAGGCGGCGATTCGGATGCGTTGTTGGGCGAGGCTTCCGAACGCCTCACCTCAATTCTGCAGGAGTTCGAATCCAACGGATGGGCTGTAGTAGGCGTTAGCCTGCCGGGTTCATCTCAATATGCAGCAGAGTTTTTCAGTCTTGTAGAAGCTGAATCAGGCGACCAGGTATTTCCTTTGTCAGTACCTGAAGGCTTCAAGGCGTTTTCAGACAGCATCCTTCGTTTGGATGCCAAGGGCCAACTGGCGCAGCTAGGCCAGGGTTCCCTGGCTCCTAACGAGATTCTTTCCTCTTCGCTGAATATAGCGCCCGCCAGCACGGAGACGACGATGATCTTCTTCAAAGCAGGGCCAAGCGGCTCTTTGCGATTGAAGAACCCGTCCGGATTCGAGGCCTCCCAGGGAGACCGAGCATTGTCCACGGTCGTTGAGACACCATTCATCGTCATGTGGAAGCTAGTCGACCCGGTGCCTGGTCAGTGGACTGTAGACATGCACGGAGTCGAAGGCCAGATCTCAGCCTGGCACTACTCGGCCAACAAGCTCAACCTGGAGTTCCTGACTCCCAACACGGTCCCTTTTGATCAGACGGTGCCGCTGGTCGCCTATATCACCGACGGCGAAAAAGACCGGATTACCATGACGGACGTGGAGGTAAGGGCCAGGATTACAGGTCCGAATGGCTCCACGCTGATTCATTCCTTGAATGATGACGGAGAGTTGGGCGACTCCATCGCAGGAGACGGTTACTACTCCACCACCATGCAGCCCCTAGGCACTGAGGGTGACTACAGGGTAAACCTGGAGCTGTTCTGGCCCCAGTACAATCACTTCATCACGTCCCAGAAGATGCTCAGCGCACAGCCGTTCCCTAGCCTAGCTGTCGATGTGCTTCATATCGGCCGCCTGAATATCGGAGAACGTACGCGGATTGCCACGGCGCAGGTCAACGTAAACGGTCAGCCGTTTGCCGTTCCTGTGGACGAGCTTCAGGCCAGTCTGACAACAGAGGCCGAAGATTCGGGCAGGCTTGAGGTCATACCTCAGAAGCTTGTCAACCAGGGCCGCGCCTGGGAATACGACATCTACTACACGGCGGCGGAACAGAACCAGTACTCCATACTGTTAGGTCTGAATATGTCATACGCGGGTCGCGACTATCAGTTCGCGTACGACACTATGGTGCTGTCATCGCTGATACCCCCCATCCCAGCGGAACCCGCCCCGCAGGTAGTGCGGTTGGCGACACCACCCACGCCTCCTGCTGGACCGACCATGCCTAGGGGCCTACTGGCGATTCCTGTAGTGCTTGTGGTAGCGCTAATAGCTGCCGGAATATACATCATCAGCAGGACAAAGCCGTACGGATACCTCTACAACGACAGGGGCGAGTTGCTAGTAGACTTTAAGTCTGTGCCTCGAAAGGCAGCAGCAGCCTTTATGTCCAGAGACACCGTGGACGGAACTGAGATTGGGGTAGGAGAGTTAAAGGGAGTTTCCTTCAACTTCAGCAGAGGAAAAGTGGACATACGCAGCAGTCACACCGACCCCAGTGTCCGCATTAACAACCGGCCTCTGATTGAAGGCGAGGAGGCCAGCCTGCACGATCAAACATGGATTGGCACGCAGGGTAAGCTGTTTAGCTTCCTGCTTTCGCCGATGATGCAGGCACAACCAGGGACTGGCGACGACTAACCCCAGGGCACATCAGGTAATCTAATCAAAAGAGGCGGTGACAATAATGTCACCGCCTCTTCTTTTTATCCTATTACAGTGCAAACCCGTCGTCAAACCTCTGGGTTCTAGCTCTCTTCTATTCGAATGGTCTTAATCGCGTCGCCGGGAGACCTTGCTGTCATCGGGTCCCTGGTGGTCATTCCCAGGACTGTTTCCAATCCCTCCACCACTTTTCCGAACACCGAGTGCTTGTCATTTAGGTGAGGTGTCGGACCGAATGTAATGAAGAATTGGCTGCCGTTGGTACCCATACCGCCGGGAGAACCAGCATTGGCCATTGAAAGGATTCCAGACGAGTCATGCCGTCGGCTCGGGTGAAATTCGTCGTCGAAACGGTAGCCTGGTCCACCCGTACCTGTACCCGTTGGGTCGCCGCCTTGGGCCATGAAACCTGGGATAACCCTGTGAAAGGTCACGCCGTCATAAAACCCCTCTCTTGCGAGGAACACGAAGTTATTCACCGTGTTCGGGGCTTCTTTCGCATACAGGTCAATGGTGATGGAATCGCCTTTCTCCAACTCCATTATGGCCGTGTAGTTCTTATCAGGATCTATCGCCATCTCCGGCGGGCTATCGTACTGCTTGCTTGCCACGAATTCCTCCGTACTACCTATTAATTCTCAATAATCGTTATGGTTTTGATGGCATCCCCTGGCTTTGTCGCCGTCCCCGGATCTCGCAAAGAAATATTGTTCACCACGTCTATACCTTCTATCACCTTACCAAATACGGTATGGCACGAGGTCCTAGGGATTCTGCAGTCCTTGCCGTGACCGTCCAGAGCAGGCGTGGGCACGAAGGTTATGAAGAACTGGCTGCCGTTAGTCCCCCGCTCGTTTATGACACCGCGATTCGCCATGGAAAGTATCCCTGGGGAGTCGTGATGCCGGCTAGGATGAATTTCGTTATCAAAATTGTACCCAGGACCGCTGGTGCCGGTGCCCGTAGGGTCTCCCCCCTGCGCCATAAAGCCTTGGAGTACGCGGTGGAACGTAACGCCATCATAAAACCCTTGCCTGGAAAGGAACACGAAGCTGTTAATGGTGTTCGGGGCTTCCTTGGCGTAGAGTTCAACTGTAAACTTTCCGCCCTTTTCCAGTTCAAACTCGGCGGTGTAGTTCTTGTTAACGTCGATCTCCATCGCCGGCGGGCTGTCCCAACTCATAACCTTGGATGGTATCGGAGCCACGGTTGGAACTATTGTCTGGGGTGCAGGAGCCTCTGGCGGTCGGGGAATTACCACGGGCTCTGGCGTTGAGCTACACGCGATGGACCCCAACGCCACTAAGGCCAAGGTTAACACTAGTAGATTTCGTAGATTTAGCATGGTGTTGGTGCCGATCCTCCTGATCAGAGGTACAAAATAGGTGATGCCTCCGAAGCAGCGCGTCGAAGTCTGACTTTGGGGATTGGCCAGAGCGCCTCGACAAGTATTCTACATTTTGAAGCCAAGATTCGCCAGTCCAACTCGATCATATTTAGGGCCTAACCCGCGGCAGTCAGTCGGCGCTCATAATACGCCGCCAGTCTCCGCTTTTCAGGGCCGGCAACAGGTCGGCGCGCCTTCGGGAGAAATGGGTTGCCGCCACCATTAAGGAGAGAAGGAGGCAAAGTATGATCAGCCCAGGCCCCTGAGCAGTCGCAATCGTCAGAGCGTTCAGGAGCATGAAAACACCGGCCATAGCCCACACAGCGCGGCGCGTGACCAGAAAGATGATGGCTCCCAACGCGATTGCTATCCCGGTGATTTGCCAAAGCATTAGGGCGGATAGTCCCAACACGGTGGCGCCGCCTTTTCCGCCTCGGAATCCAAGAAAGGGCGAGTAATTATGTCCCGCTACCACCAGAACGGCGGAGATGTAAAGTGTAAGCATCGGAACCTGCAACGCCCGTCCTATCAATATCGCTAGAATCCCTTTGCCGGCGTCTATCAGCAGCACAAGGACGCCCACGCCTTTGCCTAGTTGACGACCGGCATTCACCGCGCCCGAATTGCCGCTGCCGGCCTCCCGAACGTCGATTCCCTTCAGCGCGCGGCCCATCAGATATGCAGTCGGCATGCTGCCCAGCAAAAAGGCCATCAGTAAGACCGCTATCGATTCCATGCATCTCCCACGGCCAACACGCGCCTTGGCGATTGGAAAAACAGAATTAACATCCCTTCGATGCGGTGGCGGCTGATGCGGATTCCTTTAATTGAATGAACCTGCGCTATCCTGCCAGTCCTTGAACGCCCTTGAGGCCCAAGTAATACCCCTGTATACCGAAACCCGTGATCACGCCCTTACAGGCAGGCGCAACTTCGGAAACGCGACCGCGACTGGCTGGATTGGACATGTGTACTTCCAGCGTTGGGTAGGCAGCTCCCTTAATGGCCTCAACCAGCGCCGGGTGCTTGGTGGTGTACCCAGCAGGATTGATTAGAGCGCCGTCAACGTCTGCGGACTTTACCTTGGCGATGACCTCGTCCTCTTCATTGGAGTGGAATATCTCAACCTCCACGCCAAGCTCAGACGCATACTTCCTGATGTTTTCATCATATTCGGGCAGCTTCATCGGGCCGAATATATCCAGGTCTACGGTACCTCGAAGCTCCATGCCTCGGCCGTGAATTACCAGAACCTTGGTCATAACAAAATCTCCTGTTCCCGTCCGATTTATATCTGAAATTCGGCACTTAGTTTAGCATATGCAGCGCTGTCGAAGAGGAATCCGGACGCCTGCACCAAAGGCGTGTACATACGCGAAGTGTCGAATAGACTTGGGCTAGGAACAGGGCGCAGAGGAGGAGAAGGGAATATGCTGGAAATTAGATTAAGAGACCTACATCTCCAGCGCGGCAAAGCAGGCGGCAGTAATACTCTCCACGTCTATACCGTACTCCCGGTAAAGGTCTGCCCGGCTGCCCGACTGACCGAAGTCGCTAACGCCCAACGGCACCACGGGGCAACCTAATGCTCCGCCAATCCAGGCCAAAGAATGCGGGTGAGCATCCGCTATGGTCACAATGGGGGTTTTGCGGCCCGACTTCGGCAGTACGTCAGACAAGAAGCCGTCCGTTTCGCCTCCAGTCTTGATTGCCGATCTTATCGACTCCTGGAAGGCCCTGTATAGAGGCCCTGGACCCGTTACGTTGATGACGTTGGCAAGAATACCCTCGTCCATCAGCTTGTCGCTGGCGGTAATGGCCTCTGGCACCATAGCACCGCTAGCCATGATGTGGACAACATTCTCGCCCGGATAGTAGTCGTCCGAGTTACTCCTGTCGATTAGCCTGTAGGCCCCTGCCAAAACCTGCAGCCGTAGTCGCTCTCGCTCACCTGGCTGCGATGGCGTTTTGAACAGGCTCTGGTCGACTCGCTTGCTGGTTAGCCTCAAGTAAGTCGAGTGAGTGCGCTGGCGAATCTGTTCCAAAGCGTCCAGCATTATCCACTCCACCTCTGGTCCGAAGCAGGGCTCGTAATAGGAGAGGTCAGGCATCTCGACGCCAATGGACGGCGTAATCAGCGACTGGTGCGCTCCCCCTTCTGGAGACAGCGTTATCCCTGATGGCGTCCCCACTACGATGAACTTGGCACCCGAATATATGCTGTACATGAAGGCATCCAAGCCCCGGCGCACGAAAGGATCGTACAGAGTTCCAATGGGGAAAAGTAACTCACCCAAAGCCTCAAAGGACAGGCCCAATTGGCCCAGCATCATAAACAGGTTGTTTTCGGAGATTCCCAACTCTATATGCTGGCCCTGTGGCGACTCGTGCCAGTTGAGTGCCCTAATGACTCCCTCTTCAGGCATAGGCTCACGTTCTTCCGTGGCCCATACGCCAACCTTGTTAATCCAGCCGCCTAGATTGGTGGAGCTGGCCACATCGGGGCTGACAGAGATCATCCGGTCCGACAGCTCAGGCAACCGCCTGTTTATGTCGGTCAGGACAAGCCCAAAAATCTGCTGTGTGGACATTGTCCCGTTATAGCGTTGTTCCAGGTCCTGTGGAATGGCGATGTCAGGCAGCGTCGGCGAAGTGTCGCGCCTGGAGCCGAACATACTGCCCTTCTCAGCGCAGAGTTGCCCCGCCGGTGTGCGTGGGTCCAGTCGTGACCATATCTCGTCCTCGGAAAGCCCCACCGCGGCGCGCAACTGCTCCATCTGATCGCGGTTCAAAGTCACCGAGTGATTTTGAGGATCACCTATTGAAGGAAGCATCCAGCCTTTGAGGGTGTACGCAAATACAACGTCTGGCCCAGGGTTCGCGTCAGCGGCGGCAAAGGCCTCTCTGAGCATGGCGAAGTCGTGTCCGCCTAGATTGCGGAACAGGTCTTGCAACTCCTGGTCATCCCAACGGCTGATAAAGCGGGCCAGGTCCTTGGCGTAACGGCTGGTGCTTGGCAGCCACTCACGTAACGACTCCGGCGATACCCGGAGCAATCGCTGGTAGACATCGTTGGACATCTCGTCAATGGACATTCGCAACAGCTCGCCATTGGGCTCTGCGAAGGCCGCCTGAAGGCGTTTGCCGTACTTGGCGTCGATAACGTTCCAGCCGTTTGCCGCGAACATCTCGCGCCAGCACCGCACGCGTATCCCCGGTATGATCCGGTCGAGGCTCTGGCGATTCAGATCAACCACCCACAACACATTGTTTAGGTCCGCCATGGAGGGCTCGGCGATGGCCTCCCATATGGAACCTTCGTCCAACTCGGCATCGCCCACTACGCTAATGTAGCGGCTGCGATCCTTGTCGTTGGAAAACGTATGCGCCCGAACGTACTCCTCGGTCAGCGCCGCGAAATTGGGGGCTACCGGACCTAGCCCGACTGAGCCGGTGGAAAAATCCACTGGATCGGGGTCCTTCGTGCGGCTGGGGTAGGCCTGAAGACCAT
>MUCK01000001.1 GCA_002816705.1 SAR202 cluster bacterium Casp-Chloro-G4 | reverse complement strand
CGCGCCGATAATTCGGCGCGCCCTTCAGCAATTCAGTGCGAAACCAGACCGATCACTCTATCTGGACTGTCCTGTGCAAGCCGTTGACGAACTCAAGGCCGCCCAGAGCATTTGTGTAGGGGTACTGCAGCTTGCTGGTCCTGAAAGCGTCCACGAGCTGAGGCGAGAACAGCACAACGTAAGGCAGGTCCTTGGCCACAAACTCCTGCATCTCAAACACACGAGTGCGTGAGCCTTCGATTGTGTCGTCATTCAGGAACTGCTCAGCCAACTCGTCGTACCTGGGGTTGGAATACCCGCCCCAGTTGACGCCGTCCTCGATGTTGCGGGTGTGGAAATAAGCCTCCATGTAGTCCGGGAACAGGCTAAGGTTCCATCCCATGATCCACATATCCAGTTCGCTTTCCACGTCCTCACTAAAGAGAGTGTCTACAATGACGCCGAAGCCAGTGAGCTTGGCCTTGGTGGGAATGCCAGCATCGTTCATCCATCGCTCTATCCAGATTGCGAAGGTGGACCTCATTGGGTCGTAGCCGGCGCTAGGAGCAAGGATTCCCAGAACGGGCATTAGCTCGCCGTTGGGCATTCGCAGCCCTTCGCCAGTTACTTCCACGAAGTTGCCGTCCTCACTAATCTGGGGCTCGACTTCGTACGTGAAACCCGCCTGCTTCAAAAGCGCAACCGCTTGCTGTAGGCGTTCGGCCCTGTTGAGTCCCTCGCCAATCCTGGCGACGTTAGGGTTGTGCCAGGCGCCATTGCCCTCCGGCACCATGCTGTAAGAAGGAAACGCAGATCCTTGAAGGATCGTGCCTGTGACGAATTCCTTATCAATGAGGAGGGCCACAGCCTCGCGGAACTCCTGTATGTTGAATGGCGCTTTGCGAGTGTTGAAGCCAAGGTAACGAACCTTGTTGGCCTCATTGGAGACTATATCCAATTCCGGATTGCCCCTGATCTTATCTTGGAAGGCCCTCTCCAAGCCCTGCGGACTGAAGACGTAGTCGATATCACCCTTTTCCAGGGCCAACATCGCGGCATCCTGGCTGCTGTATACGTTGAAAATCTCGAAGTCGACGTGTGGCCCTTCTTCAAACTCAAGAGATATGGGGCCGACGGCATCGCCGTAAATCGTGAAGTCGTTTAAGTTGCTAGGATCGTCTTCACGGTACGCGCCATTTTCATAAAGGAAGACCCTTGTCCCCTGGCGCCAATAGTTATCAGCCCTGGCATTCTCTACGAACGCAGAATCTTCCCACCGCTTGGAAACGAATCCATTGGCCGTGGGCTCATTTTCAGGTATGTGGGAGAACAGAGTCTCCTGTTGCGCCGCTATGTCACCTGCCAGCTTTGCCTGCGCCACTATCGGCTCCCAGTAATGCTGGGGAAGAATAGGCGCGAAGCCCAGGCCGAACTGCCAGACGCTCATACCCGGCTTCATGGGATTGCCGTCCGGGTCCTCAGCGTAGAAAAACACCTTTACCAAATGGGGAGAAACGGCCTCAACGTGGCTCAGGAAGTCTGGGTCGATAACTCCGTAGAAGTTGTTCCCCAGTTCCATTTCCAGTGCCGTATCAACGACGAAGGTGAAGTCGGAAGATGTGATCTGAACACCATCGCTCCAGTAGGCGTTCTCCTTCAGCTTGACCTCTGCGGTCCAATACTGGGCGCCGTTGATTGTTTCCTTAATCAGCGGCGAAGGAAGTCCGTTGGCAAGCTTTGGCACCCAGTCGAAGCGCTGATGGGAGTAGTCGTACAGCGTGGTTGCCACCCCGTCTAGAACGTATGCCGTCCAAACGGAGCCGCCAGTACCACCGAAGTAATTCCAGTAGTTGCGGGTGCTAGGCTCCTCGGATATACCCATGTTTAATATCACAGGAGCAGGAGTCGGCGGAACCGAAGGAACCACAGGCTCTGATGGGCCGTCGCCGCCACAGGCAACAGCCAACCCTATCAGCGCAGCAAAAGCGCCGACTACTAAATGCTTGAAACCTATTTGACCATTCACAAGCTGCATCCTTCCGTTCTGTAAGGGCGTATGCTGTTACAAATGGCCTTGTGGTTTTCTATTCAAACATAATCCACCCCAAGTACACTCTGCACTTATACCGTGGACGACCTGCCTACAAGCCTGAGTTTCTTTTTCCTTAAAATAAAAAAGAGGCAACCCAGCGGGCTGCCTCTCTAAATGCCAAATAATTCCCAGACTATGCCAAAAATTAGGACAATTCCCTAAAGAATACCTACCTCGTCAGACGTGTCTCTCAGGTAGGTTGGCCTGATGACCAGCTCTGGAATACAGGCTCGCTGAGGGAGGCTGGCAATCAGCGTGATGGCCTCCGCAGCGTCATCCGCAGTCACCATCGTGTCTCTGGAATCCCGGGAAGGATTGACTGGACGGCCATCTAGAATCGGCGTATCCACTTCTCCTGGTATTAACACGCTGGCACGAATTCCGGTATTCTTGTACTCCGAATTCAGGAAGCCAGTGAAGTTTATCACGGCGGCTTTCGCTGCCCCATACGCCATGCCCGCCAGCAGACCTGGGCTAACCCCGGCCAACGATGAGACGTTGATAATCGTACCTTCCCCGCGCTCCAACATGTGGGGCATAACCGCTTGGGCCAGGAAGACGGTCCCAATGAGGTTCGAGTCCATGACGCTTCGCAACTCCTCCGGAGTAGTGCTGAGCAGCATGCGGTGAGTCGAGCTGTGTCCTGCGTTATTCACAAGGACGTCCACCTGCCCAAAGTCACCCAACACGTCCTTGACCAGTCGCAGGCCAGCCTCCTTGTCTGAGACATCCAGCCTGGCTGCGGTGGCGATGCCACCAGCGGATTCTATTTCCTTCTGAACCTGCTCTACTTTGGACGCGGTTCTTCCCACTACCACGACTTTCGCACCGGCCTTGGCCATCATCAGTGCTGTGCTCCGTCCGATGCCACTGCCGCCGCCGGTTATGATGCATACCTTGCCATCAAGGCCCATAGCTTACCTCGCTGATTTTTATTTACGTTTCGCCGTCAGAGTATAGCACCCACTCTAGGAATCGCCGCTCGGGGAATGAACACCGGCCAAGGTCCTACAATAGACTAGGGAGGCAGTCAACTGAGGCTAGGATTTCGGCTGGTCAATGCCAAGCTCTTTGCGGCGATGCAGATACTCAATGATGTCCGCCCTGGTGACCATACCTATCAGCCGTCCCTCGTAGAGAACAGGAGACTGGTGAATGGAGTTTTCCGCCAGCAGCCCCAACGCGTCGGAGAGGTCTTCTTGAGGCTCCACGGAAAGCACGGGAATGGGCGTCATGATGTCTCGCACCGGCGTGGTGGGCCAGTTGTCCCTTTCGACCTTCTTCACGTCGGTCAACGAAACGATGCCTGCCAGGCGATCGCCCTCGCACACCGGCATTGCCCTTACGCCGTCCTGCATCAGGTGGTCGTAAACGACATCGAACACGGACATGCCTGGGTCCACCGAGGCCAGCGAAGGGCGCATAACGTCTCGAACGTGGACGCCCTTCATGACGGCCTCGACTTCCATCTCCCGTAGTGTTGAGCCGGCAGCCGACTGTAGGAACCACCCAATCAACGCAATCCACAGCCAGCTCACCTCATGGAGCCAAATGACCAGGGATACACCGGCTGCTATCAACGCCAATCCAGCGGCCTGACCGATGCGCGCAGATATCTTGGTGGCCTTTGCAAAGTTACCGGAGAAGGCCCAAATTACGGAGCGTAGCACTCTGCCGCCGTCCAGTGGAAAGGCAGGCACCATGTTAAAGAAGGCCAGCAGCAGGTTTATGACCCACAGGTAGCCCAGGATGGCCTGCAACGGAGATAACTCCCGAACCTCTAGAACCAGCGGTGTGGAATCCAGGGCGTCGCCGCCTATGGCCCCTAAAATCAGCAGAAAAAGTACCGCAAGTACGAGGCTCGTGGCAGGACCAACTGCGGATATGACGAACTCGTCCTTGGCGCGCCGAGCCTCAGCCTGAAGGTTGCTGACTCCCCCAAGCAGGAAGAGTGTTATGCCTTCTACCGGGTACCCTTTGGACTTGGCGACAATGGAGTGCGCCAGCTCGTGTATCAGCACGGATAAAAAGAGTAGCAAAGCCGAGATCAGTCCCAGGCCCCATCTGGTAGCCTCTGACCAAGCCGGGTTAGCAACGGGAAAAAAGCTTCTGGCCAGACTCCAGGTAATTAAAGCCAGTATGAAGAACCAACTGAAATGAATACCGATCTCAATGCCGGCTATCTTGACTAGACGAAATGTAGACTTCAACAGAACGTCTCCATAGTGGGTGGGTTTGCGACGTTAATCATGCTAACTTTTCGCCTCCAGAGTTTTGTCAGTTATCCCGCTATGGTCACTCCGATGATGCTACCGATGACAAAAGTGACCGCAGCGGCTGCCCCTCCGGCTAGCAACATTCTTATCGCACCGTAGTACATGCTCCTGCCTGACGCCAGGGCCAATGTCCCACCCACCAGGGCCAACGCTATCACGCTAAGCACGGCGCTCAAGACGAAGGCCAGTGACCCGAGATGGAATATGTATGGGATTATGGGAACAATGGCACCTCCCACAAAGGCCGTAAATGAGCTTATTGCCGCACCCCATGGAGAGCCAAGGTCCTGGGGGTCCAAACCCAGTTCCTCGCGTGCCATAGTATCCAACGCCACCTGGGGGTTGGTCATTATTCGCCCCGCTACCCGCTTGGCCTCCTCTTCCGAAAGCCCCTTCGCCTGGTAGATTAGTACCAGCTCCTCCTCTTCCTCTTCTGGGAACTCCTCCAGTTCCGCAGCCTCAATGTCGATCTGATATTCGTACACGTCGCGCTGGGAGCGAACTGAAACGTACTCACCGGCTGCCATCGAAAAAGCTCCGGCCAAAAGTCCGGCGACGCCCGCCAACAAGATAAAGCTGGCCTGATCGGTGCCGCCTGCTACTCCCATGACCAGACCGAAGTTGGAAACCAGCCCATCGTTTACGCCTAGCACAGCGGCCCTCAGGCTTCCACCGGATCCGCTGAACCTGTGCCAGCGTTCACCTCGGAGGGCCTCCATAGGGTCCACCCCAGCCGCCATCTGACGCAAAGCCCTGGCATGTCTTCGCTCCTCAGTTGCGAAGTCCTTGGCCTCCGGGTCGGAAGCGTATGCCGCAACGTCCTTGGCTTCTCCTCGAAGGAGCCAAGGGATCACTCTTGAGGTGCCGAACATGCTGGCGCCTTTTCTGTAGAGGCCCAGCTTTAGGCCGCCACCTGAAGGCTGCAACTGCGACAGGTCCAAGCCCAGCTTCTCAGCCCAACGTGAGGCGTGGCGCATTTCAGCTTCAACCAATTTGCCGAAAACCTCGGCCTTGGCGGCATCAGGCTCCACCTCAGCCATAGCGCGATACATTGCGGCGGCCTCTAGCTCTGCTTCCAGGTAATCGCGGTACTGCTTTAAACGCTTTGGGCTTGGGGTAATATCAGGTGATTCAACCAATGGTTTAGTCGCGCTCCTCTAAGTGCTCGGCCTAGAGAAATATAGCACGAAACCACTGGTCAAGTAACGGTTGAGGAGCTTCTCCGCGGTAGGGTATTTTACTAATATCAGAGCAAGGGGAGGCTATCGCGGAGCCGCCAGGACCTCCGAAACAGTTTCCACAAAATGACCCATGTCGAATGGCTTGGCAAGGAATTTTGCAATTCGATTATCTCGAATTTGGGCTCTGGTTACCCGGGTGGAGGATATCACGATTACTTTAAACTCTTCAGACTCGTCCTGATGCGAGGCGTTGCGGATATCGTTTAGCAGTCCCCAACCTGTGCCGTCCGGCAATTCAAGGTCCAGCACCAACAGCGCCGGGATTTCACTTGATGCCAGACTGAAGCCCTCCGCACAGGTTTCCGCCGATTTTACACAGAAACCATTAGCTGTTAAGGCCGCCTGGATAGCCCTATTAACCGAGCTATCGTCTTCGACAACAAGTATCGACATCGCGCACATTTTCAAGTTCACCCCAACGCAGACCGAACAATTTTCAACATTCATGATTGAATATTGAATCAGGATACGTGAGAATCGCGTGATTATTCGGCGGACTCTGTGAGGAAATTGTGAAGGATACCAGCCCTAGACAAAAAGTCGGTAACCCATACCTGGCTGAGTCAGTATAAGCTCAGGTCGGGACGGATTGGCCTCTAGTTTTCGTCTTAGCTGCTTGATGAAGGTACGCAGGTACTCTGTCTCTTCGCCATATTCAGGCCCCCACACTTCGCGCAAAAGCTCTCGGTGAGTAAGCACCTTGCCGGCGTTAATGGTTAGAAATCGGAGCAGTTCGTATTCGGTACGAGTCAAGGATATTTCGCTACCATCCTTGAAAACCGTGCGGTGCGCCAGATCGATGTTGACATTGCCCGCCTGCACCACTGCCTCATCTCGGCCGATGCTACCTGAGGCCTGGGCAAACCTACGCAAAGCAGAACGCACTCTGGCCAGTAGCTCTTGGATTCCAAATGGCTTAGTGAGGTAATCGTCAGCACCCAGGTCCAGGGCCTGTACCTTTTTCGTCTCCTCGTCAGTGGCTGAAAGGTTTATGATTGATCCATCGAACCACTCCCTCAGACGAGCCAAGGCCTGGATGCCATCCATGACAGGCATGGACAGGTCCAAAAGGATCAGATTGGGACTCCACTCAGCGGCCTTGTCCAGGCACTCCTGCCCATCCATGGCCGTCTCAACGGTGTAGCTTTCCGTCCTTAGCTGTCGGGCCACAAAGGCCAATAGCTTGGTGTCGTCATCCACGATCAGTATTTTGGCTGCGCCGCTCATATTCCCACGCTCACGACGGACGCTGGAATGCTGAAATGAAAGGTGGATCCTTCGCCAGGTTTGCTTTCCACCCAAATCCTGCCTTCATGCGCCTCTATGATTGACCTGCAAATGGCAAGTCCCAAACCCGAACCGGGCCTTCCACGACCCCGTTGCGTGGTAACCCGATAGAACTTGTCGAATATCTTATCAATTTCGTCATCAGGTATGCCAATGCCCGAGTCTTTGACATCGGTAATGATGTTGGCACCATTATCCTCGTGCAAGTAGGACTTGATTGAAATTTCAGTACCTTGAGACGAATACTTGGAGGCGTTACTAAGAAGATTGGTGATCACACGACCAATCTGGTCGTAGTCGGCGTAAACCTCCGGCAATTCCAGGGGTACATCAACATTGATTCGTTGTTGCCCGCCAAGTCTAGACCTATTAAAGCGCCTGATGGACTCTTCCGTAATGTCCGCGAGATGGCAGATCTCGGGGTCCATAGGCATTGCGTTAGCCTCAATCCGCGACATGTCGACCAGGTTCCCTACCAGCTCAGTCATTCGGTCGGCCTCCTCGTCTATGGAGGCCAGGTACTCTAGTATCGTCTCGATATCTCTAGGGCCGTGCTCCAGTAGCAACGCGCTGGCCATGCTTTTGATACCAGACAGCGGACCCTTAAGGTCATGGCTAACCATGGAAAGAAACTCCGCCTTCACACGTTCAACCTCTTGCAGGGCCGTAATGTCTTCGAATATGGCGATGGCAGCGGAAATCTCTCCGTCTTCTCCGTACACAGGAGCAGCGTTTACTAACGTTGGTATTTCACGGCCGTCGGGAAGGTTGAAGATAACCTCAACGCCACGGGAGACGGTCCCGTCTCTCAGGGCCTGCTGCAGAGGGAGTTCAGATGTGTCGTAAACACTCCCATCCGGCTTTCTGTAAACCACAGTTCGCTCGTACTCATCCCGGCTCTCTCCAGCCTGAAGAGGTCTGCCCATTATTCTGGTGGTTTCGCTGTTTGAAAGAACGACCCGGCCATCTCGTGCATCCGCAACGATGACTGCGGAGGCTGAGCTTTCTATCATTGCCCGGATACGTCCACGCTCCTCCTCCGCTTCCATACGAAGGCGGTCGTTTTCTAGAGCCGTTGCGGCATATTGGGCAAATGCCTCAACCACGGTCTGGTCGTGTTCGTCAAATTCTTTTTTACCACTTTTGTTGGTGAGGTAAAGATTCCCAAGAACTCCGCTCTCCCCAACAATTGGCACCCCCAACATGGAGTCCATAGGAGGATGATTTGGCGGGAAGCCTATGGAGCGCGGGTCACGCAGAATATCGGGAATGCGAATTGGTTTGCCTTACGCGTGAAGGGCACCCAAAAGGCCCTTACCCACAGGCAAGTCCCCTATGGCTTTTCGCGCCTCATCAGAAATACCTGATGTGATGAATTTCAACACGCGACCGTCATCGCCCATGATGGCCAAAGCAGAGTATTCAGCGTCTACCAGTTGCCTGGCCAGATGAGGAATAGACTCCAACACATCCCCTGGTATGAACAATTCCTTATCGTTTGGCATTCTCTTTCCATGGAGTTTTGGGTTAACAGCCGAGGGTTAATTCATGGTATCTACCTGCTCCGATAGGCCTGGCCCCACCGCAACAAGAAGATATTTTACTCAGCAATTGTACCAGAGCATTAACTGAGATTTTATTGCCTAACGGTACTCACATAATCCTCATTTGTTATTCGTCCAAATCACAACTTCCTCATGCTTTGTGAATTAAAGTACAGATGCGGGATCAAAAGAGAATAAAAGGAAACCCAACCGCAAACCTCATCAGCGTATCACCCTTAAGGAGGCTCGTCATGGCTGCTATTATCGAACGGCGACACGTAACAGAGATGGAAACTATAGCTGGCGCTAGAACAGACGTAGTAGCGGAGGCGGAACGCATTGTTGGCAAGACCGGACGCCTGGAGGGGTACGTGTGGGGCACGTTGAGACTGGGAATGGGTTGGATCTTCTTCTGGGCCTTCATCGACAAGTTGTTCGGGCTAGGATTCACCACAGCGGCTAAAGATGCATGGCTGGCCGGCGGCTCTCCCACATATGGCTTCCTGGCCTTTGGCACCAAGGGACCGTTCGCTGCCATGTACGCGGCAATAGCCGGTAACGTCGTAGTGGACTGGCTGTTCATGCTTGGCCTGGTCTTCGTAGGCATTACGTTGCTGCTGGGGCTGAGCGTGAAACTGGGAGCGTACACAGGGGGCCTAATGCTGGCGCTTATGTACACGGCTGGCTTCATCCTACCTGAGCACAACCCTTTCTTGGATGAGCACATCGTCTACGCCGTCATCATGATTGGTCTGGCTGCGGCTGGCGCAGGCCGCACCATGGGTCTCGGTCGCTGGTGGGCGGAAACACCGATGGTCCGCCGTTACCCAATACTGGAATAGTTGAGACTGAATCCAGAACTGACCGACGACCAGTAAAGTAGAAGGGCTTCTCATACCGAGAGGCCCTTCTTTTTGATATCAGTTAACAGGGACTTGGAACATTGAACAAAATGTCGCAATCATGCTCGTGGCTTCAAGTGCTCACCATACACGCAGTTATTAAAAATTCCGTTCGTCTCTGCGGTGTATGGAAGAACTATGCGCCCAGATTTAAGGCCCTTGTTCGAATCTTAGGTTAGGCTCAAATCAAGCATTAGCCAACCGTCGGCGAATTTCCTTCAGCCTGTCAAGGTTGGCTTTGTCTGGCCCCTTCTTGTCCTCGCCAGGCACCTCCAGCAAGAAGGGTACGCGCTGGAAAGCCGAGTGCGCCATGATGGTCTCGAATCCGGCTATACCGATATGCCCTTCCCCTATGTTCTCGTGGCGGTCCACCCCTGAAGCGAACTCGACCTTCGCGTCGTTGGCGTGAACCACGACGAGGCGGTCCAGTCCAATCTCCTTGTCGAACTCGGCCATAGCACCCTCTATGCCGTCGGGATCGGCTATGTTGTACCCCGCTGCGAAAGCGTGTTCCGTATCAAGGCATATCTTCAGTCGTGGGTTGTCGATAGCCTTCATCAACCGACCCAGTTCCGCGAACGAGGCCCCGATTTGGGCGCCCATCCCCGCACAGTTTTCTATGATTAGCTGAACATCTGGCGGGCTGCCTGCCAGAACCCGAGTAAGAGCGTCTGCGGCCTGGTCTAGCACAGCGTCGAAGCCTACGCCCTTGTGGCTCCCAGAGTGAAATATAACGCCCTCAGCGCCAATCTGTCCCGCCGCGTGCATGGTCTGCCCCAGTGCGATGACCGATTTCTCCACCAACTCCGGGGTGCCCCCGATGTTAACGAGATACAAACCGTGAATAAAGGTCGACTTTATGCCTGCCTCTTCCACACCCTCTCGAAAGGCCAGAACCTGGTTCTCGGCCAGGGCCTTGAAAGCCCACGCCCTGGGTGACGAAGCGAAAATCTGAATGGTCTCCGCGCCGATTTCCTGCGCCCTCTCTACGGCCTTCGAGATGCCGCCTGCGGTGGAAACGTGCGCTCCCAAATCCATAACGTATCTCCTCGGTCATACTGTTGTTGAGTTGAGGACAAATTATATGCCCTTAACAATCTCAAAGCCAATCAAGGTATTGCTGATCCATGCTCCTCAGGCTTTAGTTCTGATGTTGTAAGCCTGAAAATCCGGTCGGCGTTCTGTTATTCTTTATACTAAGAGGACTCGCACAAAGGGCGCCAAATCTGAGCGCATTTGCCTTCGATCCGCCACTGCAGATGCGAACGGAATATTCATATCAACCCGCCGAGGCGGGTCGTAAGCCCGTCGAGCCATACCCCTCAAAACGACTAGTTGCACAACGCAACCTTAAAGCTACGACACCAAATTTTGATGCCAAACCTTGATTTGGCAATCAGCGAAAAATAAATATCAAGGGAGTTATGCCTAAATGACAATAAAGACAATTGCTATCTACAGCCCCGGTGACATGGGGTCTGGCGTAGGACGGGTTCTCGTAGAGAACGGATACGACGTGATCACATCACTGGAGGGCCGCAGCACTCGGACCGCGGAATTGGCAAAGTCCTCCAGTATTCGCGACGTCGGTAGCATCGACAACATGGTGAAGGAGGCCGACCTCATCCTGTGCATCATGGTTCCCGCGCAGGCAGTGGGCGCTGCCGATATCGTAGCCGCCTCGATGCAGTCCACTGGCGTATCGACGTACTACGCCGACTGCAATGCGGTTTCACCCAAGACCACACGAGCCATCGGCGATGCCATATCCAGCGCAGGCGGAAGGTTCATCGACGGCGGCATCATTGGCGGCTCTCCCAACCGGGGCGAGGCTCCCAGGTTCTACGTCTCCGGGCCAAACGCTTCTTTCATGAACGATCTGGATGGCAAGGGAATCGCAGTCCGAGACATGGGCGGCGAGATTGGACACGGCTCCGGCATCAAGATGTGCTACGCCGCTCTGACCAAAGGCACCTCCACATTGCAGATAGCCCTGCTGGCGGCCGCCGAGGCCATGGGCCTATCCGACCAGTTGCGTGCCGAATTTGAGAGCAGCCAGCCCAACGCCCTGAAGCAGATGGACACTGGTATATCCCGGCTTCCGCCCAACGCGCACCGGTGGATCGGCGAAATGGAAGAGATATCGGCTACATTTGAGCAGGTTGGCGTATCGCCGTTCTTCCATAAAGGCGCAGCGGATATATATCGACTGCTAAGTCAGACCTCATTCGCATCAGAAACGCCCGAATCGGGGGACAAGAACAGGCCCACTAGCGAAACCATCAAGGCAGTTGTCGAGATAATTAACGCTGGCGTAGCGACCGGAGACTAGTCCCAGCACATGAAGGCTCTCTATTTAGAAGCACCAGGAGAAGAACCCGACCTCCAGATTCGGGACGTCCCTCTACCTGAAATCAGGGAGAGGGACGCGCTGGTCCGCGTGGCTGCGTGCGGTCTGTGTCACCACGACGTGGCCGTGATGTCCGGTATGCTGCGGAGGGGCGTGCGCCCGGAAATAATCCTGGGTCATGAAATTTCCGGGGTAGTGCAACAGGTTGGAGGGTCGGTGCAGTCCCTTCAGGAGGGCGACCGAGTCGTTGCCACACTGACGGCTTTTTGCGGTGAATGCGACCGCTGTTTGAGCGGACTACAGTATCGCTGCAGACAAGGCCAAGGCGTAGGCCACGCCATAAGCGGCGGCTTCGCCCAATACGTTGCCCTGCCGGCCACCTCGCTCCTCCCAGTGCCGGATGGCGTGGACATTGTTGAGGCTTGCGTCGCAGCATGTCCCGTCGGTGTAACCATTCAGGCCATATCCGAAGTTGCCAGGGTAAAACCCGGCGAGACCGTTCTGGTGGTGGGCGCTGGCGGCGGGTTAGGGGCTCATGCGCTGCAGGTCGCGGCAACCCAGGGCGCTCGAGTAATCGGCGTAACAACCTCCCCGGGTAAGATGCAGGCCATCGAGGCATTGGGAAACGTAGAGGTCATTCTTTCCACAGAGGACCTGGACTTCTCGGAGATCGCAATGGCGCTGACGGGCGATGAGGGTGCGGACGTTGTGCTGAACACGGTGGGCTCAGCGGTATTCAATTCGTGCCTGGCAAGTCTTTCACAATTCGGCCGCATGGTTGTAATGGGAGAGGTTACCGGAGCCAGGGCCAATTTCAATCTGACTGATGTGCTGTTTCGTGACGCGACGATAGCAGGCTCCACCGGTACATCGCCAAGTAACATCGCCAGGGCGTTGGGCATGATGTCCACGGGCGGTGTGAAGCCGATCATTCACGAACGTATGAATCTAGCGAATGCTGCGGAAGGTTTCAGGCTTGTCAGGTCTAGAAACGCCTTCGGTAGAATCGTACTCATTCCTCCACAAGCGTAACCTGAAATGGCGATAAACCGTATTGAATAAAAAGGGGCCTCTCGCTGTTGTTAAGCGAGAGGCCCCTTTGAATATCTCAAAGGTTTTTATTAGACGGAAGCGGCAGACCTGCCTGGCGAACGCACTCTTCGGAACAACCGACCGATGTCCCCAGAATCCCAGGTCGCAAGCACTTGACTGGCAATGGCCACGGAGCTGTAGGTTCCGGCCACCACCCCTATAAGCAGCACCAGCAGGAAAGAACGTATAGTCACGCCTCCGAACAGGAACAGTGCCATTAGCGTCACCAACAACGTCAGGCTGGTATTCAGGGACCGTCCAAGCGTTTCCGAGATGCTGACGTTAATGTTGTCGCTGAACCTCCGATTGGGGAAATTTATGACGTTCTCCCTCAGCCTATCGAACACCACGATGGTGTCGTTAACGCTGTAGCCGATAACCGTCAGGACGGCAATGAGGAACATCGTGTTCACTTCCGTGCCTAACAAATTGCCAAGTATGGCGAATATCCCGACGACGATAATGGTGTCGTGCAGCAGGGCCACGATGGCAGCAACGCCATATCGGAACGGGCTAGGGACACTACGGAACGCCCACCACAAATAAACAAAGATACCCACGGTGGCGGCAAGAACAGCGTATATGCCGTTCAGAATAGTCTCCTGAGCTATGGCGGGCGAAACCAGGTCGAAAGACAGCACGTTAACACCGTCCGGCGACAGCTTCGCCTCCAGGGCATTCGCTATCGCAGTTTTGTCGGCCTCTGTTAACTCTGGCATGCGTACGAAGAAGGTATCCTCACCAAAGGACTGAACAGAAGCGTCCGGATACCCCTCCAGCGTAAGCTCATCCCTCAATTGCTGCTGTGTCACCGTGTTGGAGAATCCCAGCGTGAGGGTAGAGCCTCCGGTGAAGTCAATGCCCGGCCTTAGGCCGGGGGATATGATCAGAAACACGATTCCTGGCAATATCACCAGAAAGGAAACCAGGAAGAACCAGTTTCTCTTGCCAACGAAATTCAATTTTTAGCTCCTCTGTACTGCGGGGCTGCCGCTTCTTTGCTGAGGCAGGTCTGATCCTCCGGACGGTACGAACATCCTCAAATGACTAGACAGACCCGTCGATGCGATAACCCGGAGGATAGTTCTGCTTACGAAAATGGCTGAGAACATGCTGATCAGCACGCCTATGGCCAAGGCCGCGGCGAAGCCCTGAACGATTGTCGTCCCAAGCTGGTTGGAGAAGTAGAACAGAATGCCACACGTTATCAATGTGGAAACGTTGCTGTCCCTAATGGCTGGCCACGCCCTGTTAAATCCTATGTTGATTGCAGAGTTCAGTGTTCGTCCGTTCCTAAGCTCATCCTTCATACGTTCGAATATGAGAACGTTGGCGTCCACTGCCATACCAATTGACAGTATGGTCGCGGCGACACCGGAAAGGGTTAGGGTAACGGGCATGATTTTGAATACCGCAAACACCAGAACCGAGTAAGTCACCAGCGCTATGGATGCAATTACACCGGGCACTCGGTAGTACAGCGTCATAAACAGGAATACCAGGGCCAGGCCTACGGCACCGGCCACAACGCTATCTGCCAGCGAGTCGGCGCCCAATATCGCGTCAACATCTCGCTCCTGCACAAGCAAAATGGGCACCGGCAAACGGCCGCCCTCAAGCTGTAGGGCTATATCCCGAGTTCTCTCGATTGTGAAGTCCCTACCCTGAATAATAGCAGTGCCGGAAGTAATTGGCTGCGTTACGGTGGGAGCTATTAACTCCCTATCATCCAGGAATATGGCTATGAAATCGGTCGGGCTACCTGCTATTTCAGTGGTCAGGAGTCCAAAAAGCTTGGTGCCCTCTTCATCAAATTCGATGTTTATGATGGGCTGGTCACTACCAGAGTGTAGGCTGGGATACGCCCTTGCCAGGTTGTCTCCGCTCAGGCCGAAGTCCTCATCCACGCTACCCTGAAGCCTAACGAAGCTTACAGTCGCCTGATCGCCCACGATAGCCTGTGCGCTGGCTATGTCCAGAGGCTTGCCTTCAACGCGTTCGCCTACGTCCGGTGGAAATGGGAATATGAATCTATTGCTGTCGCCCAGGCGCTGAACCACCGGCCCAATCACCTGGTATTTAAGGGATTGGCCGCCTTCAATAGAAAGCTCCAATGCGCTGGGAGGAACCTCCCCTGCTAATTGGGGAGGTGTTAGACCAACAGATGCCCTAACCTCTGCGAATTTTTGGGCGCCCTCAGGTGTGAACTCCACAATTATCACCGGGGGGTAATCTTCGGCCACCGGCAGCACCGGTTCCACGGGCTCTACGCCGGGCTCAGGGGTCGGCTGTGAAGAGTTCCCGATCTGATCAAGTATTTCCTGAGGCATTGGCTCCGCTGATATGTTGACTATATCCTCGGCAACTATAATGCCGTCGGCTTCCAGGTCCTGAGGTACGTTCACTTTCCTATGCTTGAACTCAAGGCGGGCGGTCTCACCGATAAGACTTTTGGCCCGTGCCAAGTCTTCCACACCCGGCAGCTGAATGAGGAGCCGGTCGCTGCCCAATACTTGAATGCTCGGCTCACCTAATCCTGATGCGTTGACGCGCTCCTCAATTAGGCGGAGCAAGCTGGCCATATCTTCTTCGGTGACCAACTGCTTTTCACCGGTGGTGGCGTCTACTACCGGCTGAGCCTCATAAACAAGGTGGCTCCCTCCCTGCAGGTCCAAGCCCAGGCTGAGCCCAAGGAGAGTATCCCCGCCACGCTCAAAGCCTCCAATCTTTAGTGGATTGAACAGCAGAGCGGCCAAAGCTACCGCAACCAGAATTGTGACAAATATCAAGGACTTTGCGTTTCTACGCACCGCAACCTCCGGGTTCCAGCATGGAATCGGCCAAGGATCTGATTAGACCCAGGGCTTCGTCTGTCGAATTAACCTCTCCATTCGCCTGGGCTTCGAGCACGAGTCCTAGTAGTCTCCCCACTTCAGGACCAGACGGCAAAGAGAGCGCAACCATTATATCGTGACCGGTGATGATTTTAGGAAGGGTTTCCGGGGCACTTTGCTGCCGACCTTTGATAAGAATGTATTCCATCAACTCGCAATGATCCCTCCAATCCTGCTCTGTTATAGTGGGACCTCGCGCAGCCAGAAAGTCCGCCATGTTCAGGTAAAGCGTGTCCACAGCGCCTTCGGAAACATCCCGATAGTAGCGGTAAAGTGCCCTACCCGACGGCATTTCTCCCTTGGCAGCCATCTGTGTCGGACGAAGGTGATTGCGTATCATTTGCGACACTAATCTGGTCCCACGTCGGCTAAAACGAAGCCGGCCAAGTATTTCACCAGCCATCTCTTCTCCGACGGTGTGGTGACCAAGGAAGCGCATTTTGCCTGAAGCCTCTATCGTTTTCGTTGCGGGCTTGGCCACGTCGTGCAGCAAAGCCGTTAGCTTTAGAAAGGTCAGCCGCGTATGGCCATCGCCTATATCCTCCTGGAAATACCCCTGCATACCTTCGAACGTTGGCACAGCTGCGGTTAAGAAATCGCCCTGCAATGGTTGGGGGCCCAACCGAGTGGACTGGTGGCCGAACAGGAACGAAAAAATCATGTCGACGTGACCAACGGCCTCCACAAGATGGTTAAAAACATCCCAGTGGTGCTCTTTGGGCTGGGTTATACCTCTTGCCTCGTCTAGCTCCGGCAAGACCTGCGATAGCAGCCCGGCCCCATCCAACCAACGTACCGATTCGGCGGCGGACGGCGCGGACAGCAGTCTCATTAGCTCGTCACGCACCCGCTCTGGCGCTACACCAGTTACGAGAGCGGCGTCCCGACGGATTTTCGCTTCGGTATCCGCTTCGATAGTGAAACCAAGTTGCGCAGCTAGCCGGGGCGCACGAAGAAGCCTGGCGGGGTCATCACGGAATGTATCATCGGCGTTTGCCCTGATCACCTCCGCATCCAGGTCGGCCAGACCTCCCACCAGATCTGTAATTGCATCACGATGGAAAGTTTCAGCAGCGAGTGGGATAGCCAGGGCGTCAACAGAAAAGTCTCGACGGCGAAGGTCAGCCTCAATCCCGCCAACCATCCCGGATATGTCCACGTAAGCGATGTCGTTATCGATGACGGCGGTGGCGGGAACAATGACGCGTCCGATGTCCCAGTCCTGGTGCATCTGCACGTATTGCCCGCCAAGAGCGTTGGCAAGTTCCAAGCCTACGGCCGCAATGTCTCCCTCGATAGCTATGTCTACGTCCTGGGGTTTTATACCCAACAGACAGTCGCGAATGATACCGCCAACGAGATAAGGATTCTGCATTTTTGACTCAAAGAACTCCCGCAGAAAGTTGACCAGCGGCGGCCACGGTATGGGCGCGGTGCCTGCTTTAGGGGAAGAGGGGGACGTTGGTTCGTTCATCAGATCCAATTATTCTTCAGAGGGCGTTTCGGGAAGTGTCGTGTTTCTGTATAAATATCCGACGGAGCGGACATAAGTTAGGGGAAATTCGAACGCTGCCAGAAGCGGATAACGCCTGCTATTTTATCCTCAGCGACGCCTCGGTATCTCGTGGGTCGTCGCCCGGTGTCCAGAGGCCGGTAGAACTAGCGGAATCGGGAGGGTGGGAGCCGGTTTCGTGCTCATGTTCGTTGTCGCCGTCTTCTTCCTCGTCGTGTGGCTCAACTGGAATCAGCTTCTGATGTTCCTCCATGTGGTCGATATAGAGAATGCCGTTCAGGTGGTCAACCTCGTGCTCCAGAGCCTGCGAAAGAATGTCCTCGGCCTTGAATTTAACAATCTTTTCTGAATGATCCATAGCTCTGAATCTAATCCAAACCGACCTTTTAATCATGGCTCTGTAGCCAGGAATGCTAAGACAGCCCTCTTCAACCTCGCGCTCGCCGTCCCTTACTAGGATTTCAGGGTTTATGTAAATGCGTACCTCTTCCTCATCTGGAAGTTGTATCACGATTAGGCGCTTTAGTTCTCCTACCTGGTTGGCCGCCAGACCTACGCCGTTGGCCTGCTGCATGGTGTCTACCATGTCGTAGGCCAAATGCAGCAACTCGGAGTCGATGCGCCGGATTTTCTTGGCTCGCTGCCGAAGAACCGGGTTAGGCAACTCGAGTATTGGTCTGATTGCCAAGGGCCAATCTCCTTCAACGCAACGGTTATAATGATGGTCGGGAACACCCCGGTCCGAACGCTTGTGACCGTCCGATATGCCCAACGCATTTTGCTAACTTTAACTAATTATAACTGCCAACGCGTCGCACTGTAAACCTGTAAATAGGGTGCGGCACACGGGTTCCACACTGTCATCTGGGAGATTGGTTTGTGAAGATACTGGTATCGGGCTCAACTGGACTGGTGGGTTCGGCGCTCGTGCCTTACCTCAAAGGTCAAGGCCTTGAAGTGGTCCGATTGGTCCGCAGAGCGGGCGAACTTTCGGAGGGTGAAGTATTCTGGGATCCCGAACGTGGCGTGCTCCAATCGGATGACCTGAGCGGCGTGGAGGCCGCCGTGCATCTGGCAGGTGAGAGCATAGGCGCCAAACGCTGGTCCGCTGCGCAAAAGCAACGTATCCGAGACAGCCGAGTCAAAGGCACCCTGCTTCTAAGTGAGGCTTTAGCTAGGTTGGAACCTGTCCCTAAAGTACTGGCGTCTGCTTCCGCCATGGGCTTTTATGGCGATCAGGGAGATAAAGTTTTGGCTGAGGACGACTCCCCAGGGCATGACTTTCTTGCGGACGTAACCCAGGCGTGGGAGGAGGCGACCAGCCCTGCCTCTAACACAAGCACTCGAGTGGTGAATATGCGGTTTGGACTGGTGCTGGATGCCAAAGCCGATCTAATTCGCAAGACGCTGCCGCTGTTCAAACTGGGCTTGGGAGGAAGGTTGGGCAACGGCAGACAGTTCATGAGTTGGATTACCCTATCCGACCTGACCTGCGCGATCGGGCACGTCCTGGTCACTCCCAGTCTGAGCGGCCCCGTGAACATGAGCTCTCCAAATCCGGTAACGAACCGAGATTTCACAAGCACACTGGGCAGGATTCTTTCCAGGCCCACGATCTTCGCAGTGCCGGCGTTGGCCCTGAAATTAGGCGTGGGCGAAATGGCGGAGTCTATGCTGTGCAGCACTCGGATGAGCCCAAACAAGCTCATTGAGAGCGGTTTCGAGTTCGACCAGCCAGAGTTGGAAGCGGCACTACGAGAAGTGCTGGGAAAGCCCTAACCATGGTCTACCTGTGCGCCGCCATGATAACTCTGCTGATGCTGTTCGGGGCCTGTAGCACGCCACCTCAGAAGGTCACAATAACAGCGGTGCCAAACAGCACGACGGCCGCCATTGTTGTAACTGCATCTCCCACGGGAACCGCAATCGCCACGCTACCTTTGAAACCAGACCCACCCGTGCCAAATAACACACCTGTCGCCGATGTTGCAGCTCAATCGCCCACTCCTACCCCTAAAACAACGTCGAAGCAAGATGTGCTGGCAGCCCTAATCGGAGATGTCTACGCCAACGTAACTGAAGTCGATGCCAGAGGGTCCGCAGGGGCGTATGCCTTTTCGGTTACCGTTCGAAGTCCAGATACGGGCTGCACCCAGTACGCCGACTGGTGGGAGGTTCTTAGTGAAGAGGGCGAGCTTCTTTACCGACGTGTCCTGGCCCACAGCCATACCGAAGAGCAGCCGTTTACGCGCTCCGGAGGCCCAGTCGAAATTGAAGCTTCCCAGGAGGTAGTCGTCAGGGCGCACATGAGCACGTCAGGGTACGGCGGGGAGGCGATGAAGGGCAGCCTCGCCAACGGGTTCGACATCGTGAAGCTCGGCCCGGACTTTGCTCCGGACGGTGCGGACCACGGTCCCCTGCCCGATTCGTGCGCGTTTTAGCGACTTGCACTAGACGGGGCTAGACGAGCGAAATGCCGTGAGAGGGGAAAACAAGTCTCTGCACGGCCTTCACACTGTCTTCGGCGAATGCCTTGCCTTCATCAATAACGGACTGCTGAATTGGCAGGTCCATTACATCACTCAACGAATCCACCTGGTAGGCAGTTTTATAAGACTCCGGAATCTCATCAGCGAACACTTGACCGGATATCACGCCGTAATCCAGGGTCCACGCTCTAGCGACCGCCTGCAGGTCATATCCACCACCACCCAGGGCCAGCCACTTTTGCGGAGCCATGGCGGCAAACTCCGCAACGACGGCGCTGTGCCCCTGCGTGGTCAACGCCAGGTGAGTTATAGGGTCGCGAAAGTGCGAGTCTATGCCCAACTGAGTAACGAGTACATCGGGACGAAACCTCTCCACCACCGGAATGACCGTTTCCCGGAACGCCCAGAGGTAGACATCGTCTGATGTGTAAGGATAAAGCGGAACGTTTACCGCATACCCTCTGCCTCTGCCCGCGCCGGTCTCCTGAGTAAAGCCTGTGCCTGGAAACAGAAACGCTCCGGACTCATGCAGGGATATCGTGAGAACAGCATCCGTGTCGTAAAAGGCGTGCTGAACGCCGTCGCCGTGGTGGCAATCGATGTCCACGTAGGCCACTTTCATACCCTCCTTGACGAGCCTCTGTATGGCAATCACGGGGTCGTTGAATACGCAGAACCCGTAGGCATATCCGGGCATGGCGTGGTGCAGTCCACCGGATATGCTAAACGCCGCGTCGGCCTCATCCGAAAGCAGCGCCTCAACTCCACGTAACGATGCTCCCGTGGATGTGGACGCGGCCTCGTACATACCTCGATACGAAGGATTGTCGCCTGGGCCAAAATTAAACGGAGAGCCGGACACCGACTGGTCCCCCACGCTGAGGCCCTGTACGGCATTCAGGTAATCCCGCGTATGGAACTGTAGAATCTCTTCTTCCGTAGCTGAACGAGGCGGAATCAGGACCGACCGTTCCTGTGCGAAGGCATCGTAAGAATCCAGCAGTTCGTAGGTGTAACGGAGGCGTTCGGGTTTCATGGGGTGAGTATCGCTGAGGCTGTGCTGGGATAAGGTATCGTCATACACGAATACGGACTTGCGGAGCATGGGAGGCACTTCCTTGCGTATTTTGCGGACGCTACCCCCGTAAGGGCAAACATCAACTGGATCGGAAGAAACTATCTTCAGAGGACTGTGTTAATAAGACAGGCGTGCTTTATGGCTTAGAGGTCTATAACGGTATCGGCGTCCGCTACTTGGAACTCGATGCCCGTTTCCTTCGTAAGCTCTTTAAGCTCCTGTCTGATCTTGTCTTCCCAAGGCGGATTCATGTGCGCAATGATGACACGAGGAGTGTAATTATGCTGGGATTTAAATTTCTCCAGGACCTCTTTGAGGAGGGCCGGAGTCAGGTGACCCACATGGTCGGCGGTCTCTTCCATTTCGTTTCCAAAAGTAACCTCGGAAAGCAGCACGTCGGGTGAGACATAGGGCCAGATATCTGCAACGCCTCTACCCGTATCGCCCGTGTAAAAGAGCTTGGTATCATCGGAGCTAATCTGGAATCCAGCGGCAGGCACCGCGTGAGGCACGGGTACTGCCATTGCTGTGTAGCCGAGTACCTGGAATTCCTTTTTGAATTCAACAACGTGAACGCGGAACACCGGATTCTCAACCGATGGTGAACTTAGGAAGTCCGGAAATAGGCTCCCGTCCAACAGTTTGGATTTGATGAAATCCGCGGTATCTTGGATAGCGTAGATGTCCACCGTAACGCCGCTGTTTCTGATAGCAATGCCCAGCGGCAGCAAATCCTTTACGTGATCGAAGTGGCGATGGGAAAGGATAATGGCTCGAATCCGTTTCTGCTCATCGAATGTCAACGACCGGGTGAGGCCGCCTGCATCCAAAGCCAAAACCTCATCAATTAGGTGGGAAACCATACGAGTATCCCTGCTCTCCATGTTGTGAGCACCCAAGACGCGAAGTCGCATTTTTCTCTCTGCAAACCCTCATGTATGATTTTGTGCGCCATTCTAGCACAAGAGGATTTTTTTACGTAACGGACATACTGCCGCATAATTGAGAAATAAACACTTATTGGTAAAAATCCACATCTCCCTCCTCAAAAGGGTCTTCTACCCTGCGCAATCGCCTCACGAATATAGCAAGCATGGCAAATAGCATAGCGCCAGCTATGATGACGGCGGTGCCCAGTGTACCGGGGTCCGGCAGCGCTGATATGGTAGCTCCGCGCATGATATTGGAACGCCATTGACGTTCCAACTCGTCTGTGCCAAAGCCATAAACGCCTGAAAACGCGCCCTCAAAGGGCCTACCCTGTTTCATGGAATCCAACAAACGGACCATACCCTCGGCGCCATGACTGTCCATGAGGTAGGATGTCAGGCTCCAGGATTGAGCGTAGAATAGGCTTACGTCTTCCGGGCGACCAGGAACACGGTCCATGGACCGAATAGGCAAAAGATCTCCTGACAAGGCAGCTCTGGAAACCGTCCGCCCTCTGCCCTTGTCGCCGGCCTCAAAATACATGGCCAGCCCTTCGTTCAGCCAGGCCGGGGTACGTGTGCCCGGTGCGTTGAGGGCCTCGTCCATGTAAAGATGGGTCATCTCATGGACCATTCCGTCTCGGTCTAGGTCGGCGAGAACAAATACGTCCATGTCTCCGAAGGCGAAGCCACCGTAAACATGTCTATCGCTGGTAGTCTGGCTTATCGGTGGGAAGCTCTCCAAGGACTCGCGACCGCTGTTGAGAATGACGGCCTTCTGAGGCCTGATGGATGTGATTCCCAGTAGCTGCTTCACGTCCTCCAGGCGATGGGCTACGTCCTTTGCGATGGTCTCGACCCCTTCCGCAGACCGATCATGAAAGAGAATTTCCATATCGCCAACGAATAGCCTTTGCCACGCCTGAGATGCGTCCAGAAACTCTAAGGAGTACTCG
The DNA here is from genome assembly GCA_002816705.1 of SAR202 cluster bacterium Casp-Chloro-G4. Lineage (GTDB taxonomy): Bacteria > Chloroflexota > Dehalococcoidia > Lucifugimonadales > JADFKI01 > Casp-Chloro-G4. The sequence continues at coordinate 17,973 of MUCK01000001.1, read as the reverse complement.
TCAGTCTCCAAAACCTGGCCAGACGAGTTCGTGATGACGTATCTGTAGCTAATGTCCGTGCCTTGCGGAATAAAACCGTCGCCGTCCGCGCGCAGCACAAATTCAGTACTGACCCTGAGCGCCGGAGAGAATCCAGGATAACCATACGAAGTCACTTCCTGGTTTCCCAGTCGATAGAAGATCTCCACCTCGGTTATTTCCGTGGATGAGCCAACTTCCAGGCGCAACGTTACGCGTGACGGAAAATCCAACTCGTGGGACGCCGACAAGACCTGTATGTGGTTCTCGACCTGGTTACGCCCCCAGTCAACTGGCGCACCCGTTCCGACCACAGCGGCCAAAACGCCTAAAATCAGGCCCCAAATGGCCATTTATCGCTCCGCCGACCGTTCCGAAACTATATGCCCACTATTTTGATCATGGAATGGGCTTTGTAGATTCTATTAATGTTCAGCAGCAGCGCGGTCAAGTCTTCGACGTAACGGGCGTTAGCCAATCCGCCGCCATCGACAGCCCTTACGCCGGATATAGCATCCGCCAGAGCCATTACCTTCTGCTTGGCCTCTGAATCATCAGCGCAAACAACAACATCGGTATCCAATGCCCTGTCGGGAATTAGCAACTCCTGCGCACTGATGTTGTGGAACGCCGCCACCATAGGCGAGTTCGGAAGGATATCCCTGGCCTCTTCGGCAGCAGACCCCGCCTCCACTCGCATAGCGCTGGCCCTGCCCTTATCGAAAGCAAGGGGTGCTATGACGTTGACCATCAGCTTGCCTTCGAGGAGTTCTTTCAGGCTTTCCAACGTAGGCCGCTGCGCAGAATAGGGCACAGCGATGAAAACGATGTCCGATTCCCTGGCCACGTCAGCATTGCTTTTGCCCTCCACGGAGCCGGGAGGTGCGTCGCCGGCAAGACTATCGGCGGCTTCCTTCGCACGAGCCTCATCTCGGGAGCCGATCAACACCTTTTCTCCGGCCAAGGCGAACCTTAACGCCAGGCCTTTGCCTTCGGGACCAGTACCACCTATAAAACCAATCATGGAACACCTTCGAATCAGACGTAAATAGAATTGGCGGCCGAATAGACAGCCGCAGTTATTAACTGTACCGGCCAGTGCGCAATACGGTCAACGACGCCAGAACAACTTTGCCCTCAATAAGCCCAAGTCATAGGATTCAGGATATGAGGCAGATCAACTCGAATCACATTTGGGGGTTCTGTAGGACAAGTAAACTGGCCATTAACTACTCATCAGATACCAGTGATCCCATCATTATGGGGGAAAAGACCACCCATTGCGCTATTCGGAAGCTTTCACTAGAATGAGGCCAAAAACCGGAGTGAAAGGAGAGTACAACATGCCTCAGTTTAGCACTGAAAAATTACGAAACGTCGTTCTTATGTCACACAGCGGTGCGGGCAAAACTATACTTTCCGAGGCCATGCTGCATACAGCCGGCGTCACGAACCGGCTTGGCTCGATAGAGGACGGGACCACCGTTTCAGATTTCGAGCCAGAGGAGGAGCGTCGTAGAGGCAGCGTGCAGACCTCGGTCATTACGTGTCCGTGGCGCAACATCAAAATCAACCTTCTGGACACACCAGGTTACGCCGACTTCCGAGGCGAGGTGATCTCGGCGACGCGAGTAGCCGACGCGGCAGTGATGGTCATAGCATGTCCATCCGGTGTAGAGGTAGGCACCACGCAGTTGTGGAAAATGGCCGATGAGAGGAATCTGCCGCGTGTGGTCTTCCTCAGCAAGATGGACAGGGAGAACGCAGACTTCGAACGCGCAATGGAGTCCATTACCCAACGATTTGGTCGGGAGTGCGTACCAGTCCAAATCCCCATAGGTTCTGAGGCTAATTTCTCCGGCATCGTGAACCTGCTTGACCCCAAATCACAGGCGCCGGATGCACTAGCCGACCAGGTCGCGGCAGCCCGGGAACGGCTCATTGAAGCGGTGGCCGAAGCCGATGATGATCTCGCCAACAAGTACCTGGAGGGCGATGAGATTACTCAGGCCGAGATGATTGCCGGGCTCAAACAGGGTGTCATCGCCGGGCTCATCACCCCTGTTATGGTCGGGGCATCCACCGCAGAAATAGGGGTCAAGGAGCTTCTGGACGCTATATTAGACTTCCTGCCCTCGCCCGCAGATGTTGGTTCTGTAATAGCCGTAGCTGCTGATGGCGAGACTTCCCTGCCCCCCAACAACGATGGGCCTTTGGCGGCTCTGGTATTCAAGACTGCCGCTGACCAGTTTGTGGGGAAGCTTTCTTTCTTCCGCGTTTATAGCGGCAACTTTTCCAGCGATTCTCAATTATGGGACGCCAACACCAGCGAGACGGAACGAATCGGACAAGTCTTCGTGGTAAACGGCAAGGAGCAAGAGGCGGTACCCGATCTAGCCACGGGTGACATCGGCGCGACGTCGAAGCTGAACTCTGTGATAACAGGTCATACTCTGTGCGCCAGAGAAAATCAGATGATATTAAAAGACCTGGAGTTCCCGCCACCCGTTTACCAGATGGCTGTTTTCCCCAAATCACAGGTCGACGTCGATAAGATGAGCAGCTCCTTGGCACGCATAGTAGAAGAGGACCCTAGCCTAACGGTAACGCGCGACCCCAACACCTTGGAAACACTACTCGGCGGGCTGGGCGACACCCACTTGGAAATCGCGGTAGAAAAGATGAAACGAAAATTCGGCTGCGAGATGGTTCTGGAACTGCCCAAAATTGCCTACAAGGAAACGGTGGCCGGCACCGCCAAGGTGGAGTACCGGCACAAGAAACAGTCCGGCGGGCATGGCCAGTACGGTCACGTATGGCTGGAGATCGAACCGTTGGAGCGAGGCAGTGGATTCCAGTTTGCCCAAACTGTCGTAGGCGGGTCGGTGCCAAGGGAGTACATCCCGTCGGTGGAAAAGGGCGTATCCAAGGCGATGAGCGACGGCGCAATTGCCGGTTACCCAATTGTGGACGTAAAGGCGACTCTAATCGACGGCAGCTTCCACACCGTCGACTCCTCCGGCATCTGCTTTGAGATCGCCGGGGCCCATGCGCTGGTCATGGGGGTGCAACAAGCAAATCCCGTACTGCTGGAACCCGTCATGCAGGTACACGTAATCGTGCCTGATGAGTTCGCAGGGGACATCATCGGAGACATGAACGCCAAGCGCGGACGCATTCACGGCATGGCGCCCCAGGGCGACGGTACGACTCTCGTTGAGGCCGACGCCCCGCAGGCTGAAATGCTACGGTACGCCACAGACCTTCGTTCCATGACACAGGGCCAAGGAACGTTCTCCATGGAGTTCGATCACTATGAACAGGTTCCTGCCCACCTACTTGATAAAGTAATCGAGGATTCCAGGGTGCGGGAGGAGGCCAGGGCGTAGGTTCTAGATAATATTGGGAAGAAAAAAGGGTCTGCCAAATGGCAGACCCTTTTGATTCTTGGCGTGTAATAACCCTACAAGGAAATCGGGTTATTCTCCTCTGGCGGACCAGATGGTCTGGTAATTTTCACCCCGGATTACCGCGGCCATCTCTTCTTTTTCCATGCGAATCAGGTCAGATAGCACATTCTCGCACTGACGCACCATCTCGGTATCGCCGCTATCTTGAAATCTCCGGACAATGCGTTCCCACAAGCCCAGATTGACCAGACTATCCACATACCTGGGCCAGGGCACCACGGTTAGGTTATGCACTCGAGGAAAACCAGGACGCAACCTTCGAATACTACGCAAACGCTCCTGAGGGGAAGCAACCATAGGCATGATCTTCACCATCGGTCTTGCGTCCACGTTTGACCTCGTATCGATGACGACAGATTTGCGGAATGTCGGAAAGAAGATCGACATTACCTCGGCGGTATTAATGCTGCTCATTATCTCGTCGAGGTCGAAGACGAAATCATTGTCCATTACAGCCTCTTTTCCCTTGCTTGTCTGGCTTGTTCACAACGTCGGTTAAGAATTGACGAGTTCCCGAACGGTTTCTATGAACGAAGGCATTACATTCTTCCAGTCACCAACAACTCCAAAGCTGGCTGCTTTGAATATGTTAGCATCGGCATCGCGATTGATGGCAACGATGTTCTTGGATGCAGCGCAACCAGCCATATGCTGGCTTGCGCCAGAAATGCCTACTGTAATGTAAATATCGGGAGTGATGGTCTTGCCGGTTAGGCCCACCTGATAACTATGGTCTATCCACCCGGCGTCGCACACGGCACGGGATGCTCCTACTGCGCCGCCCAAAATACGGGCCAACTCGTGAAGCATTTCGAAGGCCTCAGCTCCGCCGATTCCTCTGCCTCCGCCCACAACAACGACGGCATCTTCCAGGCGAACCCCCTCCGACTCCTGCCTCACGGTCTGCACAAGCCTTGCCCTGACAATCGACGGGTCGAGACCTGGATTAAACGTTACGACCTCACCCGTTCGGGATGAGTCCGCCCCTAGCGGCTCCACCGCCTTTGGCCTCACAACCAAAACCTGCATGCCGTCGCCAGGGAAGGTGACTTTGGCCAGAGCGTTACCACCATATACAGGCCGGGTTGCTACAACTCTCCCAGTAGCGGAGTCTGTGGTCATCTCAATGCAGTCCTGTGCGACGCCAACGCCGTGCCTGAATGCCAGCCTTGGCCCTAAATCTCGCCCAACAGGCGTCCTGCCAAAAAGCGCCACCGAGGGCTTCACTTCAATGCAAACCGCCTCAAATGCCCCTAATTGTGCGTCTGCCTGTGGGTCCTCCAGAAGAGGATCCTGAACGGAGTAGACCTTATCAGCGCCTCGGGCAATGGCGTCTTGCGAGGCCGCATCAGCGCCACTTCCCAGTAACGCTACTGTCACCTCATCTCCGGAACCCGCACTCAATCCACGTGCAGCGGCCAGAAGTTCGGAAGTTATTGATTGTAGACCGTTCTGCCCGATCTCCCCGAATACCAGTATTCCACCCATGCCTACTCCATCAAATTAGTTTTTCTTCGCGTAGACGTAACGCCAATTTACGACCGGCGTCCGCTTCGTCCTCGCCTTCAATGATTTCCACCCGCTTATCACTAACCGGAATGAACAGCTCAGTTAGCGTCAATCTGGGCGACAAAGATTCGGCGTCCAGGCCTAGGTCAGCCGCAGACCATATCGTAGGCGTCTTTCGGCTGGCCTGCATAATTCCACGCAAATTCGGATACCTGGGTTCCCCAAGCTCGTTGCTGACCGTAATTACCGCCGGAAGCTGGGATTCCACAACCTCATAACCATCGGTAAGGGACCTCTGAATAGAAATCATTCCATCCGCCACGTCCACCTTCTGCGCAAGCGTGATGCTCGGCAGACCTAGTAGTTCGGCCAATCCCAACGGTACGTGGGCCTGGTCCCAATCGGAGGCTTGCCTACCACAGAGGATTAAGTCGTACTCGCCTACCTTCTCAATGGCTTTTGCCAAGGTGGTGGCAGTGGCAAAGGCGTCCAACTCGGAGACCGATTCGTCCTGAACCAGAATCAGTTCGTCGGCACCCATGGACAGTGGCTTTTTCATGACGTCCATAACGAAATTGTTGCCCACTGAAATAACGGTGATCTTGTCCACTTCAGTGCTGTCTTTCAAACGAAGTGCGGCCTCAACTGCGTTCTCGTCGAAGCCATTCACGACGGGAGGAATCCCCTGGGCGGGTATAACCTTGTTTGTGTCCGAATCCACCTTAAAAGCAGACGCCGGCGTCTCAGGGTCCATTACCTGCTTGACGCATACGACTATTTTAATTCCCATTCAATCCTCTTCCCCTATTATTGTCTCGCCAACTCTCCACCGTCATCTGCCGATTTTCAAGATCAAAACTATTACTCTAATGCCGCAACTAGGAGTCCAGGAAAATGCGACATTCAGACAGGCAAGAACTCAATTCATGTAAATGTCTAAAATCCGGCCGTTACATTGTTCTACTAAGCGTGTTGCAATGCAAGGATTTTGCCGCCAGCAACACGCAACTCGTCCCGAGGAGCATGCGTTAGTTTCGGGCTCAACAACGCTGCTGCAAGAAACATCCGGCTCAAGGAGACAGCCGTGTCCAACATTAGCACTATTGCCAATCCCCATTTCAGAGCTATTAGACTGGCCCAAAATTAGTGCCGTTCGCAGTGCGTTTCTTACGGATATCACAGGCAGAAATGGTATTAAGAACCGTCGTATGTGTCAATTGCCTGCCAGCGCCGACGACCCTGGATTCTGGACAACCTGCCTTCCTAGAAAACTCCATGGACCCAATAAATTTCTAACGAAATTCCTTCTAAATTTTAGCTTTTTCTTGTTTTTATATAAAAATTATCTCTTTTCCACTGCTATTGCATAGCACTAAAGGATATTCGCACAACGCACCTATCACCTCATAGCCTAATGCTGTCAAGCAATTAACGTTACGTAAATTTCAATTTTACTGCTTGACTTCTTTTTATACTTTTATTAAAATTAGCTTAGTCTTAATCACAGTTATCAACCAACTGTTGAACAGCAGATATGCACCCGATAGTTCCCTCAATAGGAATGGGTGCTGACGTCAAGACACCAGACAAATGAAAGTGCTCCCATGAGTACAACAAACGTTTCGCAATGTTTGAGCAAAAGAAAAATACTTGCTATTGGGTTAACAAGATTCAGTTAATGGGGGAGGTGTAATTTTGGTAAGTCCCGCAGGTGATCACAGTAGTCACTACTCACCGGCCATTGAGCCGTATCGAATCCACGGACCGGAGCTTGTTGTTACGCCCCGCCAGTTCGTCTGTCCCCGATGTGATTCGCAGCTTCGAATGAATTATAACGAACCTCAATGCCTACAGTGCGGATACGTGGATTACGAATACGCCCCTCCTGTTGATGCCAACAAGCCCAAGAGCATTCTCAGCGCCGGCACCAGGTACGTCCTCCGATACGTCGGTGATTTCACCTCGTTGGATGAGACGCTGACGTATGTGCAGCTTCGTAGAGTGAGAAACCGTGTCGTTTTCGGTGTGACATGTCCCTTTTGCCAGAGCCAGATGGATCAGTCCTCACTGTCCGGTAAACGACGAGAAGTCCGCGAGGAGCGGTACAAGTGCACCGAGGGCCACCGAGTATCGCTTACCCCAGCGAAAAATGGCGGGCTCGGCTGGAAGTAAACTCACACAAATAATTGACCATTTGATGCGCCAACTTGAAGCACTTCAAACGGAAGACTAGAATGACCAGGTAATTCGAGAGACCGCCTCAAATCACCTGGTCATTTTGATTTTGGGGACTCCATGCCACAGATTGCAGCCAGCTCCCTGGAACAGGGACGCAGACCATTAATCATCTGCGACTTCTCGCCTCCACGCGGGTTCGATACGGAACTACTTGAACCAGCGCGGTTCCTGGACGTCGACTGGATATCAATTGCCTACAACCCTGGCCGGTCTGTCAGAGTCAACTCTGCCTTCGCCGCACAGTGGGTCAAAGCCAATACCGGCAAAGACGTAGTCTTCACCCTGGCCACCAGAGACATGAACAAGCTGGCCGTCCAAAGCCTGCTCCTGGGAGCGCAACTCCTCGGACTGGAAAACGTGGTTGTGGTCAGAGGCGACGACTTCACCGAGCGCGACCTGGCTGCGAATAAGTCCGTCAATGACTTCACTCCCAGCCAAATGATTACATCAATTGCAACCATGAACGAGGGTCTGGATTTCAAGGGGCTAAAGTTACGGCAGCCTACTAGGCTCTGCGTTGGCGCCACAATCGACATGGCTCGGGGTATGGATCGCGAACTTTTACTCACGAACAGGAAAATACGCTCCGGGGCCCAGTTTCTTATGTCCCAACCAACGTTCAGCTCCGAAACGCCTCGCATATTTCACGAGCAGTACGTTGAGCGCTTCAGGGAAGCGATCACCATTCCCATTTTCCACGGCGTACAGGTCATGGTTCCCGAGGGCATCGCATTTGGAGACATACCCAGGTGGGTAACAGACGACCTTGCCAAGGGACGACCTGGCCGCGATGTAGCCTTACAGATTCTTGAGGATTTCGCGTCTGCAGGCCTGAATACCATCTACCTGGTTCCTCCCATCCTGCGCGGCGGCGGCCGGGATTATGAGACCACTCAGTCGGTTCTGGAAGTTGTCAGGGGCCAATAGTCCATTGGGATTTACGAGAGCCTGCTCCCTGGGATGGCCTGGATTTCCTTCCAAGTATTCTGCACCAACGAAAGAAAGAAATTTGGGTTGGGGTACATGGAAATAGGCTTAGCAATAGTTAATGCGACTCGTTGACGGTACGTCTCACTCTGGCTATAATCATAGTCAAACAAGGGCTTAAGAGGTAACGGAATTTGGCGAACGAAACAGGCAAAAGGTATTCTTGCTCGAAGTGCGGTTCGGAATTTGTTGTGACCAGGGGTGGTGATGGAACCATTGTCTGCTGCACCGAACCCATGACCCAAAAGTAATTGGCATTTAAAATCTGCAATGGATTGGAGTCCGTTGCGGAATTCCAACAATAATTACGAGGATTTGGATATATGGCAAACCAGCTTGGACGACGGTATCAGTGTGAGACCTGTGGATCTATGGTCCTCTGCACCAAGGCGGGAGAGGGCGTAATCCTATGCCACGATGTCGAGATGCCTGTGCAGCAGCCGCGAAAACTCCCCTCCTCCGACTAAGCAGCAGGGGTAGCTCCACTTCAATTACGCAGGGCTCACGTAAATCTATTGTTGAACTGCGTTGGTCTCGGGTGCCAATTCGATATACCGCACCCTGCTAACGGCGACAAGCAGTGCTACGGCATATAGCGTCGTTAATGCAGGCACTGCCCATGCCCCTCCCATATCCATGAGTTGACCCATTAATAACGGTCCCACCATAATCGGCAAAAAGTAGATTGGCGCCAAAGCCACACCAATAGTCGCGATGTACTTGGTACCAACGTAGTCAGCCAGCATTACCCACGGCAGAACTAACGCCGCCCCGTTGACTATTCCCAGCATTAGCGGCTAGGAGTGCTACACTCCGACTCTTGTGGCCGCCTCGTGCTGCTCGTCTGCGTGGTAGGAGCTGCGTACAAGCGGGCCGGATGCCACGTTGCTGAACCCCATGGCATGCCCTTCATCCTGAAGCTCCTTGAACTCGTCCGGCGTGTACCAGCGCGCCAATGGGGCGTGCTTTGGTGAGGGCCGCAGGTACTGGCCTATCGTTAGCAGATCGCAATCCACAGATCGCAAATCGCGCATGGTTTCCAGTATCTCGTCCCAGGTCTCGCCCAAACCCACCATCATGCCCGACTTGGTGACCGAGCCTGTGGCAAGTTCTTTGGCCTTGGCCAACAACTCTAGCGACAGGTCGTAATCACCCTTGGGCCGCACTCGAGAGAAAACCCGTCGCACAGTCTCGATGTTGTGGTTGAGAGTTTCAGGCTTGGCTTCCATAACAGATGCCAACGCCGCCCAATCGCCCTGGAAGTCGGGAATCAGCACCTCGACCTTACACGTCGGCAGGCGCTTGTGTATTTGGGTGATGCACTGGGCGAATATGAACGCTCCGCCGTCTGGCAGGTCATCCCTATCCACCGAAGTAATCACGGCGTAGCGCAGACCTAGCTTATGAACCGTCTCGGCTAGCCTCAGCGGCTCCAGCGCATCGACCGTCAGTGGCCTTCCTGTATCAACAGCGCAATAAGCGCAAGCCCTTGTGCAAATATCGCCCAGGACCATGAAGGTCGCCGTTTTGCGGTCCCAGCATTCGCCAATATTGGGACAACGAGCCTCCTCGCAAACGGTGTGAAGCCCCCCACCCTTAATAATCTGCCGAAGCTCCAGGTAGTTGCGCCCGCCAGGCGCCTTGACCTTCAGCCATTCGGGCAGTCTGCGTTGTGCTTGATCCGCCATGTTGCCTCCGAGTCGCCTCAAAAAGGTACTGTCGACATGATACCAGACGCCGCCTTAACCCCTATGGAACGCGACAATACAGCGGCACCCGAACGCGGGCCAAAGCTCAAGCACTGTGATACGATTTAACGGCCATCAGGGCCCAATTTACCTAACGGAGTACCGGTCGGAAATGACGCTAACCAGCAGCCAAGACACCGCAGAACAGCAAGAAATGGCTCAGCTGGATTTGACCGGTTGGGGGACTCTGGGAGACGCGCTTGCGCAGTTCGAAGACGGCCCCATCAACGTCTTCGGCGGTATCCCTGGAGAGCGGGTGATGGCCCGCATACTGAGATACCGCCGTCGCCGCCAAGACCATGTCTCCGGTATAGTCACAGACGTTTTGTCGCCCTCACCTCATCGCGTGGAAGCTCCTTGCGGCTACTTCGGGCAGTGTACAGGCTGCCAGTGGCAACACATCGAGTACAGACACCAGCTAAAGCTAAAGCAGGACAGGGTGGAAGACAACATGTCCCAATACCCTCAACTTCAAGGCGTGGATGTTTCACCTACCATGCCCAGCCCTCAGCTTATGAACTACCGCAATCACGCTCGCTTCACCATCCGAAACCAGGGGCAGATGGGCTTCATAAACAGGCTGAGCCGGCGTTTCGTGAAAGTGGACGATTGCATGATAATGGCCCCCTGGATAAACGAGGCCCTGGGGTCCTTGCAGGACAAAGCTTGGGAGACCACCCAGATGTCAATTCGCTACGGAGTGAACACGGGCGACTGGCTAATCCAGCCGGCACTTAAGAATCCTGAAATAACCATCGCCACAGGCCAGACTCACTACACCGAAAGGCTGATGAATCACGACTTGCGCATCGCATCGCCATCTTTCGCCCAGGTGAACACTCCACAGACCGAGCAGATGATGGGCCTGGTCCGCGAGCGGCTGCACCTGACAGGACAAGAGCTTCTCATAGACGCATACGCCGGTGTCGGCACTTTCGCTGTGCTTCTGTCGTCTTCAGTTCGTAAAGTTATAGCTATTGAAGAATCTGCTGCGGCTGTAAAAGATGCTGCCGTTAATACGGAGGGCATCGAGAACCTGGAGTTCATCGAGGGACGAACGGAAGAGGTACTGAAAGAGCTTGGCAAAACGCCCGACGCAGTTATCCTGGACCCGCCACGCGTGGGGTGCCATCCGGACACTTTGACGGCGCTGGTGCGGTATCCAGCAAAACGAATTGCCTACGTTTCCTGCGACCCGGAAACCTTGGCGCGAGACCTGGCAATATTGGTGGATGGCGGGTACGAAGTCGAGTCGGTGGAACCCATCGATATGTTTCCGCAGACGCACCACGTCGAATGCCTAACGGTATTGAAGCATGGCGTTAAAGGCGGGTCCGAATGACCGCCGGTTTGATCGCACAATGAACACACCCGTCGGCAATCCCAATCGAATGCGCATTGCCCTGGCCTCTGGTTCTCCAAGGCGACGGGAAATCGTCAAGGCGCTGGACGCTGCCGTGGATGTCATTGGCTCCAACGGTGAAGAGCCTTCGCCCGAATCGGGTGAATCGCCATCCGAGTACGTGCAGCGATTGGCAGAGCTTAAGGCTCGTGGCTCAACCCCGTCAGAGGACCAGACCATAGTTATTGGCGCGGACACGTCGGTGGTTCTGGACGGCGCAATCCTAGGCAAGCCTGAGGACAACGCAGAGGCAGAGGTGATGCTCAGAGCGCTTCGCGGACGGATCCACGGAGTTATAACGGGGGTTGCCGTGCTCAATACGGCCACCGGCATTTGCAGGACCATTTCCAGGTCCAGTGACGTCCACTTGCGGCAGTATACGGACGAGGAGATGCTGGCCTACATCGCGTCGGGTGAGCCTATGGACAAAGCTGGGGCTTACGCCGCGCAGGACCAGAACTTTCGACCTGCGATACGCATAGTTGGCTGCTACCTCAACGTGGTGGGGCTTCCACTATGCGACACCATATCTCTGTTGAGTAAAATGGGTGTAGAGGCAGCCATAAGGAAGCAGTGGAAGATTCCCGAAGAGTGTGAAAACTGTGAGCTGTCGTACGCGGTGAGGGGTCAGGACAGGTGAATTTTTTAGGCATCGGTCCACCGGAACTAATCGTCGTCCTACTGGTGGCATTCATATTTTTAGGCCCGGAGCGCATGGTGGAGGTCGCCAGATTGTTTGGCCGGCTTACCCGTGAGGTCCGCAAGATGACTGCTGATGTCCGTGATTTGGTGGACGTAGACGAGTTAACGAAGCCACGCCCAACCGGCAAAACCGACCAGCAAGACTCCCGGCCAAACCAGGCCGATACTAACCAACTGGCTGCCCCTGATGCCAGCGCGGCTGCAAACAGCCCCAGCGCCCCTGCCGAGTCTGATGGTCCGGTCTCTTTCAAGAGCGCCAGGGAGCTTCATCGCGAAAACGTGGAAGAACAGGCCGATCAGCAAGACGCCCTGCCCCCTGAATCACAGGCCGACTCATCAGAGGAAAGGTCTTGAACCAGGAAAGCCTAACCTCAATTCAAGAACATCTGCTGGAGTTGCGAAGGCGTCTGTTCTACTCGTCCATCGCCATCGTAATCTGCACAGGGGTGGCATTCGCCTTCCACCAGCAAATCCTCATATTGCTAATGGTGCCCGCTGGAGGATTCCAGGATATTCCAGGCGGCAAACCCATCGCCACTGAGATAACCGAGTTCGTCAGCACGGCCATGAAAGCCTCATTAATGGTTGGGATATTCGTTTCATTCCCATTCGTTTTTTTCCAGCTGGCGATGTTCGTTTCACCTGGCCTTACGCGGTCGGAAAGGCGATACCTGTTTGCTCTTTTACCGGTGGCTATCCTAGTTTTTCTCCTAGGGGCCGCCTTCGGCTACAAGATTCTTATCCCGCCAATGGTCACGTTTTTGCTGAACTTTGGTAACGAAGTGGTGACCCCTCAGATTCGTATAGGTCGATACGTCAGTACAGTGCTATCGCTGCTTATATGGTTGGGCGTACTGTTCGAAACCCCTGTGGTGCTCTTCTTCCTGGCGAAAATAGGCCTTGTCACACCGAGATTCCTACTTACCAACTGGCGGTATGCCCTGGTCGTTTCTTTCGTTCTTGGGGCCATTATCACGCCTAGCATCGACCCGGTAAACCAGGCAATAGTAGCGTTTCCTATACTGGGGCTTTACATCGCAGGCATAGGCATGGCGTGGATCGGGACGCGGGGACGCACCAAGGGCCGGTCTGCCGAACTTGGCCTCGATACCACTACTGAGGACTGATAACAAAAGAATCCCGGAGATTTATCTCCGGGATTCTTGCTTGCTCTTCTAATTTGTGTGGAGGACTACGCCGGGGTGTTAGGCGCTTTCTCCTCAGACTTTTCGACCACAGCCTCGGATACAGCCGGTGCAGGGGCTTCATCATCCTCGTTCTGTGACTTACGAAACTCCCGGATGGCCTTGCCCATGGTCTGGCCCACCTGAGGAAGCTTGCCTACGCCGAATATCATCATCACGATGACCAGCACTATGATCAACTCTAGAGGCCCAATTCCCCTCAAAAAACCCATCGCTAACCATCCGCATTCTACTAACGCCTGATTGCGTCTTTAACTTGTAGTTTAACTAAAACCTTAGACGCTAAAATCATAGCCTTATTTGGGGTTTACGTCAATGCGAGGGTCGCCGTGAGTCCAATCAAATATGCTATAATTCGCAATGTTTTGAGTGGCTATGGCCCGCTTAATACCGCCGGTGACATCCGGTTTCCGCAAACCCCACTCTCATACCCAGGAGGAAGGCTGAATGGCTGAAGACAGCCGTAGACAGTTCGTGAAGTTCAATTTCTTCAAGGTGGACCCCCAGTGGCGACGCCTTGATAAGAAAACCAAGGCAGACCATAAAGAAGAGTTTGCCGCCGTCGTGGATGAGACGGCCTCGACCATATTCTCCCGAACGTTCAGCCTGGTAGGCCTTCGAGGGGACACCGACTTCTTGCTGTGGCAGGCCGCAGACGACCTCGAAAGCATCCAGGACTCGGCCACGCGAATGTGGTCTACCGGCCTGGGAGGGTACCTGACACAGCCACACTCCTACCTGGCTATGACACACAGGTCCCCTTACGTTTCGCAACACAAGCATGCAGGACAGGAAGGCACCAGCACCCGCCTTCGACCAGGCAAAGCCGAATATTTCATCGTGTACCCATTCCTAAAGACTCGCGAATGGTACCTGCTCCCGCCGGAGGAGCGGCAGCGCATGATGAACGACCATTTCAAGATAGGTCACGACTTCCCGTCCGTAAAAATCAATACCACCTACTCCTTTGGGCTGGACGATCAGGAGTTCGTAGTGGCATTCGAGACCGATAGCCCTTCGGACTTCCTGGACCTTGTGATGGCCCTGCGTGGAGTTGAGGGCAGTCTGTACACACTTCGGGATACGCCAATCTTCACCTGCATCCACCGGTCTATAGACGACACGCTCGATAGCCTGGGCGGATAGATACGAAAACAAAAAGGGGGCGATTTCTCACCCCCTTTTACTTGAACTAAATATCACCTCAGGTTATCTCATGATATCTTCAGCGGTTCGGACCTCTGTATCCGGATGAAACGCCTGCCATGCAAACCAGAAGTGGTTGGCATGCACAACCGGGGCCAAGCTTCTTCCCACCAAGTCACCAGCCACCGCCTGACCAAGAACATTCCATTCGGAGCCGGTCTGCTCGTCCACTATTGCCCCGTCCTGCAACGCGAATGTCAGGTCTCGGCCATCCAAAGTTGGGCTAAATACGCCAGTAGACCCGACTGTCCTTCTCCCCTCCGGGCCTCGACCGTCGAAAGCGGATAACGTGCCATCGGCAAAGAAGATGACGATATCCTGACCTGACACGGTGTCGTGCACGACAGGCGACTCGCTGAAGCCCCCGAACGGGTATGCGACCTTCTCTTGCCCCAAGTCCAGCCCGATCACCCGCTCCATGGCGGGCAGCTTCGAATCGATTGCGCCTCCGAACAGGAACGGTTGGCCTCCCAGATTATCGTATCCGGAGTAAGGCGGCGTGTTGTAATTTCTGGAGAACCCTGTTTCTCTGGTCAGCACCTGGCCATCGGGATAAGCCTCTGTGAACTCCTTCCAGGAGGTCAGCGGCGCCGGAATAAAAGTCAGTTTTGTGCCGGTTAGCTCGCCTACGATGGCCTCTCCAGTGATCTGCTGCCACCACGACTCTGTCTGGCGGTCCCACATCACCAGGTCGCTCTTTCGCAGCATACCCGAGGTGCCGAAGTCCAACACCTGTTCGCCAACTCTACGATCGAAGGTAATAGCGGTGTTGCACAGTGGGCAATACGTCACACTGACCGGCACGCCGCCCACCTCGTCGTTAACAATCTCATGCCATATCAGAATGGCCAGCGGGTAGGCTCTGGCATCGCCGTTAATCTCCAACGCTATGACAGGCTCGTTTGCACCCATATTTTCTGGTGGATTGGCCACGGAGGCGTACATCGGGTTGTCTATGGGTGGAATGCCGTCCCGAGGAGGCCCGCCGGACATTATCTCGTCGTATGACACCGTATGGCGGCTGAAGTCGGTCTTCCACTGCCGCTGAAGGAATTCAGGGGGTCTCTCGTTAGGGTCCCGCAGATTCACATCTGGAAGCGAGGATGCCACATTTGGCTCCGGCTTTGTGGTGGCCGTAACAGCCAATTCCGGCGTCGCGGTAGCACCAAGAGGCGTCCGTGTCTCCGCGATAGGCGTTGGGGTCGCTGTTGACGTTATAGCGGTCGAAGGAGCCGCTGCCGTAGGTGCCGTCTCCGGCGCGGCGGCTGGTGAGCTTACTACGCTGGTGCAGGCTATCGCCGTCAAAGTAAGAATGCTGACCGCACTCAGGAACGCTGACCTCGAAAACATAGTCTACCTCTGATCTAGTGCCGAATTCTCGTCTGGACATGTGCCTTCTAGTTGGATGCGCACCCACTTAAAACGGTGAATGCCCCTACCCCAAGTGCGAATGAACACCGTAGTTGAAATCCGGTCGTTGCCGGGTATACTAAACGAAAGCAACCTTCCGGTTCTTTACGTGCCGGTACAGGCATTGAGCATGGACTACCCTGACAACAGCTACTACTTCAACACTGACGCCCATTCTGCACGCCGCCGAGGCCTTCGCAGACTTGGCGTTAGCCGGTCTTTCGCCCTGGGATTGGCAGCGATAGCCATCTTGTTGGGCTTTTCTTTCGGCATAATGGTCTCCGATTCGTTAGAAACGTCCCGAACGCCTCTTTTCGACGAGGGTATGGTGACCAGGCTTTTCGAAAACGCCAGCCCAGCCGTTGTGGAGATAACGGTCATTCGGGAAAATAACAACTTGCCGTTCTCCGCCTTGGGGACCGGGTCGGGATTCCTGGTCGACGGAACAGGCCACATCCTGACGAACAACCACGTAATTGAAGGGGCAGACGAGATTCGAGTGAATCTTTTCGACGGACGCACGCTTGTCGCAACACGCCTGGGAATCAGCCCGGCCGACGATCTTGCGCTGCTTCAAGTAGATCCAGCTGAATTGGCCGGTATCAAGCCATTAAAGTTGGCCAATTCGGACGACGTCGACCCCGGTCAGTTGGCTGTAGCCATAGGAAGCCCATTCCGAAACTTCAATTCCGTGACCGTGGGAATTGTCAGCGGAACCGGTCGCGGTCCGATAAGTCCGCTTCAAAGACCCATACCCGACATGATACAGACCGACGCGGCCCTTAATCCCGGTAACTCCGGTGGACCGCTGCTCAACTCACAGGGCGAGGTAATCGGAGTAACATCGGCCGTGCGCACGCCAGCCCTACAAGGCATTGGTGATTTCCGAATCGGGTTCGCTGTACCCAGCAACACCATCTCGCATCTCTTGCCGGACCTGCTGGTAGCCCAGGAGATACGAAGACCCTGGCTGGGAATAAGCGGGGGGCCCATAAGCGAACAGCTTTCAGAGATGCTCGGCATCGAAAGTGGTGTTGTGGTGACACAGGTTCTGGCGGGCAGTCCGGCGAAACAGGCCGGTTTACAGCCATTCCGGTCTCTCACGAATCAAGGTGACGTCATCATTTCCATAGACGATACGCCCATCGGCTCCGTTGACGACATGGTGTCCTACTTCAATCGCAAGCGACCCGGCGACGATGTGAAGCTGCTGTTGAACAGGGATGGTCAAGAACTAAATATTGATGTAAAGCTAGCTGCCTGGCCTGACACTTAAGACCCGAACGCATGCGGCAAATTATGACGTTAAATGAAAAGGGGCAGGCCTATCGGCCTGCCCTTTGCTCATTAGCTGTTTCGAAAAGTCCGAGAAGTGCTAAAGCTCCTGCTCCAACTTGCCGATCATGGAGTCGAGCTGACGAACCAGGTGGTCTACTTCTTCCTTGGTTATGCACAGCGGTGGAGACAGCGGTATGACATCCGCCGCCCTGCCCAGCATGTTGTGCTCCCGCATTAGCCGGGATACCTTTTGCCCTACGCCAGCCTCTGCCGGGAAGCGCTCTCGCGTATCCCGGTCCTTCACTATTTCAACGGCAGCAAGCAAACCCATGCCTCCTCGGACATCGCCCACTATACGGTGCTCGTACAGGCTCTGGAGCTGCTCATACAGGTAATCGCCCATCTTGGCGGAGTTTTCCACCATTCCCTCGCCTTCCATGATGTCCAGGTTGGCCATGCCGGCCGCGCAGGAAGTGGGGTTGCCTCCGAAGGTGAACAGGTGCTGGAATGTCGAACCGCCCTCGCCCATGAAGGCGTTTGCAATCTTACTGCTGGCCACGGCTGCGCCAATGGGCAGGTAGCCGCTGGTCAGGGCCTTGGCAACAGTGAAGATGTCTGGCTGAACGCCCCAATGCTCGGTGGCGAACATTTTGCCCGTGCGGCCGAACCCTGTGATGACCTCGTCGCAAATCATTACAACGCCATGCTTGTCGCAAATCTCGCGTATGGTCGGCCAGTATTCGGGATGTGGCACGAAAATGCCCGCCGCTGCCGAGATTGGCTCGCCTATAAACGCCGCC